>JANXSI010000667.1 GCA_025352765.1 Devosia sp.
GATCGACAATTCGCTGCGGCGGCTGAAGACCGACTATGTCGATCTCTACCAGATCCACCGCTTCGACTATGAGACGCCGATCGAGGAAACGCTGGAGGCGCTCGACGAGGTAGTGAAATCGGGCAAGGCCCGCTACATCGGCGCGTCCTCGATGTGGGCCTGGCAGTTCATGAAGATGCTGAAGACCCAGGAGGCCAATGGCTGGTCGCGCTTCGTCTCCATGCAGGATCACCTCAACCTGATCGCTCGCGAAGAAGAGCGCGAGATGCTGCCGCTGTGTATCGACCAGGGTATCGGCGTGATCCCGTGGTCGCCGCTGGCGCGCGGCCGGCTGGCGCGACCGTGGGGCGAGGTCACCAGGCGCCTCGAGACCGATGCGTTCGGCAACCAGATCTATGACGCCAATGCCAAGGACGACGAGGCGGTCAACGCTGCCGTTGCCACCGTCGCGAGGACCCAGGGCAAGACCATGGCCCAGGTTGCGCTCGCCTGGGTGCTGCAGAAGCAGCCGGTCACCGCGCCCATCGTCGGGGTCACCAAGCTCGAGCAACTGACCGACGCAATCGGGGCGCTCGACGTGGTGCTGAGCGCCGACGACCTCGGTGCCCTCGAAGCGCCCTACCGGCCACGGGCCGTCCAGGGCTTTCAGTAAAAACCGGTTCCCCCGCGACCGCCCCTTGATCTAGGATCAGGGGGCGTTGGAGCGAGGGGACATGCTCAGACACCGCCTCACCACAGTCTGCTTGAGCGTCCTGCTGCTGGCCACGGGGCCTGCCTTGGCTGAGCCAAAGGTGGTCAGCGTTGGCGGTGATGCGACGGCTGAGCGCGACCCCGTCGCCGCCTGTGGGGCGCTTGCGGCCTCGCCCTACGAGGCAGGCTGGAGTGGTCGCGGCCTCGCCGATGCACAGATCTTCCTCGATGGCGCCGAGGCGGCCTGCGAGGCGGCCGTAGAGGCGGTCCCGGATTCGGCCGAGGCCAAGACCTGGCTCGCGCGGGTCCGGATCCTCACCGGCCATGCGACCACCGCGGTACCGCTGCTCGAAGCGGCGAACTCCGCCGGCAATGGCTTTGCGGCTTACCTGTTGAGCCAGTTGCTGGGGAGCACCGTCTCCAACGGGGTCGAGCCCGACGACGACCGCGCCTTCAGCTTGCTGCAGCAGGCGTCCGCCGCGGGCTTCGCTCCGGCTGAGGCCGATATGGCCGACCGCTACACCGCGGGGACCGGCGTGACGCAGGACCTCGGCGAGGCGTTCCGGCTGTACCGGTCCGCCTCCGGGCACGGCCTTGGCCATGGCGCCTACATGGCCGGCTATTTCTACCAGGATGGGCAGGGCACCGATGTCGATTACAGCCAGGCGGCCGAGGCATTCCACCGGGCGATCGACCTAGGCGATCCGGCCGGATGGTACGGGCTCGGCCAGTTGAGCGAACTCGGGCAGGGGGTCGAGGCGGACTATACCAAGGCGGCGGAGGCCTATCAGCGCGGCGCCGACGCCGGTGAGAAGATGTCGGAGACCTCGCTGGCCTACCTGCTCGGGCAAGGCCTCGGGGTCGAAAAGAACGAAGGCAAGGCCTTCGTGCTGCTGAGCGACGCTGCCAACCAGCAGTACGGCGTCGCCCAGGCCAATCTCGCCATCGCTTACCTGTTTGGTCAAGGGACGACCGTCGATGTCGGCAAGGCGCTCGATCTGGGGCTCGCTGCCAACAGCCAGCATGTCGCCACTGCGGCCGGAATCGTCGGCTACATGTACGCCGAGGGGATCGGCACCGGGCGCGACCTGGGTCTGGCGCTGCAGTATTTTGAGGAGGGCGCCAAGGCTGGCGACAAGTACTCGACCGATCGGGTGGCGATGACCCAGGTCGAACTGGGCTGTGCCGACCAGGCTGGCTCACAATATGAGCCCGGCGGCGCCAGTCACGGCATCGAGTACTCGGCAATCGAGCCGGATGCTGCGATTGCGGCATGCGAGGCCGCTCTGGCCCAGAACCCCAGCTCGGTCGGCGACAAGGTCTGGCTGGCGCGCGCCTATATTGCGGCGGAGCGCTACAGGGATGCGGTACCCTTGCTCGAAGAGGGGGTCGCGGCCGGCAATCCGCTGGCCCAGTCCACCTATGCGGACCTGCTGATTGACGGCAGCGGCGACGACGGCAGCGGTCTCGCGGCCGACACCGCGCGGGCGTTGCAATTGTATCAGTCGGCCGCGGCCCAGGATTTCGGGCCGGCGCAGCTGGCGCTGGGCGACCTCTATCTCGAGGGGGACCTCGTGACCGCCGACCTCTCGGTGGCGGCCGAATGGTTTCGTAAGGCCAGCCGCAACGGGGTCGCTGACGCCGACAACAGACTTTCCGAGTTGCAGAATTCGGCCGCCCCGCCCGTGGCGCCCAGCGGCGATCTGGCCGTCGGCTTCGGCCGCGCGGGACCGGCCTACTGACCACCACCGGCTTTCGCCCATGCATGAGGGTTTGCCTCGGTGTCCGCCCGTGGCATAAGCGCCGCGGCTTAGGTCGCGAGGACGCGGGTGGACGGCACGGCAATCGAGTTGGGCAAGACGCCGCTGCGCATCGTGCAAACGGTCGTCGTCGCGCTCGCGGTGTTCCATCTGGTGCATCTGAGCCTCTCCGGCGTATTCATGGACGAGGCGTATTACTGGATGTGGGGGCAGCATCCGGCACTCTCCTACTACGACCATCCGGCGCTCAATGGCTGGCTGCTCGGCCTGTCCTCGCTGGTTTTGGGCTGGAACTTCTTCGCGCTCCGGCTGCCGGTGGCGCTGGCCTTCCTCGCCGATTTCATCGCCCTCTATCTGTTCGCCCGACGCATCGCCGGCGACCGATGGCAGGAATATTTCTGGCTCACAGCGCTGCTGTTTGTTGGAACGCCGATCTTCTGGATGGTGACCGTTGTTGCCATCCCTGATCATCTGCTGCTCACGACGTGCCTGTTCGCCATCTATTTCTTATACCGGTTCTTCGCTGATCGATCGGCGCAGCGGCCGGGGGCGAGCCGCGATCTCTATCTCGGCGCCTTGGTTCTCGGCCTTGCCGGCCTTACCAAGTACAACGCTGCGTTCCTCGGGCTCGGTGTCGGCATCTTTGTGCTGCTGGCCGACCGCCGATTGCTCCGCGAGCCGCGACTCTACCTCGCCGCAGGTCTGGCGCTGCTGATTCAGGCGCCGACCGTCGTCTGGAACGTCACCCAGCATTTTGCCTCGTTCGAATTCACCCTGCACGACCGCCACGCGGGCCTGTCGCAGACCGCAGACGGCCTCTACCCCTTCATCGTCAGCCTGCTGATCTTCGTTTCGCCGTTTCTGTTCTGGCCCATGGCGCGGTTCGCGACTGCTCGACGCAGTGCCGTGCCTGGAATGGGCTTTGCGCGAACCACGTTCCTCGTCTCGACGGTCACCATTGCGGTCCTCGCCTTCAGCACATTGACGCTGTTTCACTGGAACCTCGTCGCCTATACGGCGATGCTGCCGTTTCTCGTCGTCTATATGCGACCGCGCGTGCTGCTCATCCTCCAAGCCACCTACGGTGTTGTCTTTGCCGTTCTCGTCTTCATCAACTACAGTGTCGTTCCACTGACGGATGTCAACGGCTGGCGCGACGAGGCGACAGCCTGGAGCTATGGCTGGAACGACGTGGCACGTGCCGTTGAGACCGCACGGCAGGAAAACCCCGTGAGCTTCGTTGCTGCGGCCGACTATACGACTGCCTCGCTGCTCGGCTTTGCGCTGCACGACCGCGATGTGACGAGCCTCTCCCCCCGCACCGAAGCGTACGATTTCTGGATCAACGCCGGGGTGCACCCGGGTGCCGATGCCATTCTCTACGGCGATCGCTGGCGGCCGCTCACCGAGGCGATCAAGGGCCGCTTCCAGTCGGTGACCGAACTCACGACCGTCGACACGATCGTCGCCGGGCGGCGGCTCAACACCGCCCATCTCTACCTCGCCAGGGGCTTCAATGGCTGAAACCCGCGACTTCGACTGGCGGATACTGCGCGTCGTGGCGCTGGTCTTCCTCGCGGTGCGGCTGGTGCTGTTCCTCGCGGCTCACCCGTTCATGGATGAGACCTATTACTGGCTCTGGGGCCAGCATCCGGCACTATCGTATTTCGACCACCCGCCTCTGGTTGGTTGGACCGAGGGCCTGTTCTCTGTCCTCGGCTGGACGACCCTGGGCCTCCGGGCGGCGCCGCTCCTGACGCTGTGCGGCGACCTCGTCCTGCTCTCGCTGCTGGCGAAGCGCCTCAGCGGAGACGCGTGGCAGGCGAGCTTCTGGCCGCTCGCCGCGATCTTCCTGTCGGCGCCGATCTTCATCCTCACCACCGGGTCGGCGCTGCCCGACCACCTGCTGGTGTTCTTTGGCCTCCTCACCATCTGGGCCATGGTCTGTCTGCAACAGAGCGTCGACGCCGGCCCGCCGCGCTGGCGCTATCTCTATCTTGCGGGGGCGGCGATCGGCCTCGCCATGCTGAGCAAGTATACCGGTGCGATGCTGGGAGCGGGTCTGGTTGCGTACATCATCGTTCGCCCCCGGCTCCGACCGTTGTTTCGTTCACCCCACCTCTACCTCGCGGCGTTCATCGCCCTCGCGCTCCAGGCACCGGTGCTGGTCTGGAACATGCAGCACAGTTTCGCCTCGTTCGGCTTCATCGTCGGCGGCCGCAAGTCGATCGCGGCCTTCGACCTCGTCGGGCTCTGGGGGTTTGTGGGCGGAGCGGTCGCAGTGCTTGGGCCGGTCCTACTGGGCATGATGCTGCGCTTCGCCTGGCCTCGTCGCGACGGCCTCGGCTACGGACGAGCAGTGTTCTGGATCTCGACGCTGGCTTTCCTCCTGGCGTCGTTCTTCACCAACATTCTGATCCACTGGAACGTGCTTGCCTATGTGGCGGTGCTGCCGTTCCTGTGGCCGCTCCTCCGCTCGCGAGCGCTGGTCGCCCTCCAGCTTGCCTATGGCGTGCTGGCGTTGAGCGCGGCCGCGTTCAACTTCGTTGCCCTGCCGATCACGGCCGCCGTCGGTCCGGGAAACGCCGACCAGGCGTCGTCCTGGTCCTACGGGTTCGACGAGGTTGCGGTCGAGGTCGCAAGGCTCCGGCGAACCGAGCAGATCGGCTTTGTGGCCGCCACCGACTATGCGCTGGCCTCGCCATTGGCGTTTGCGCTGCACGATGCGTCGGTCACTAGCCTCTCTGGGAGGCGGGATGCGTTCGACGACTGGTTCGACCCCGAGGTGCATCGCGGGCAGACGGCGCTGATCGTTGCCGATCGGTGGCGACCGCTTGGCGGGATCAAGGAGCTGTTTGTCGAGGTCAGCGAAGTGACGCAGGTACAGGTCAAGCGGTTCGGCAAGATCACCGGGACTTATCGCATCTACATCGCCCGAGACTACCGCCCGTAGCGTTCTTGCGGGCTTGACGGCCCCGGCATAGACTTTTCGCCATGAGGCTCGCTGCAGCAGCGTTGGTCGTGTTTGCCTTCGGGCTGTCACCGGCAGTCGCGAGTGATCTGTTCGACGCCTGCGCCGCGGTCGCGGCGAACCGGTACGAGCCCGGATATGAGGGGGTCGGGCCGCTCGATGTGGGCGGCTTTGCGGCTTATGACGCGATCGACGCCTGCACGCCGGCGCTGGCCGAAGAGCCCTCCGATGTCCGTCTCCAGGCCTGGCTCGGCAATGCCTATGCGGCCGACCGCCAAGGGGCAAAGGCCCAACCGCTGCTCGAGACAGCCGCCGCCGCCGGCAATGTCGTTGCGCTGCGGGCGCTGGGCGACCTGTTGATCGTCGGCAAGGGCGTTCCGCCCGACAAACCGCGTGGCAGCGCGCTGCTGCAGCAGGCGGCGCAGGCCGGGTTTGTGCCGGCCGAACTTAGCCTCGGCTATTCCTACGACTTCGGCGACGGCGTGTCGCCGGATCCGGTGACGGCCTTCAAATGGTATCTCGCGGCAGCAACCGGCGGGGCCGCCAAGGCGCAGCTGATCGTCGCCGACCGCTACCAGAGCGGCACAGGCGTCGGTCAAAGCGATACCGAGGCGTTCAAGTGGGCCAAGCGCGCTGCCGACGCGGGCGATGCTGCCGGCCAGTACCGGCTCGGCGTCGCCTATCTCGAAGGGCGCGGGGTGAAGGCGAGCAAGGCCAAGGCGCTCGAGGCGTTCAGGGCGTCGTCCGAGCAGTCCTATGCGCCGGGCGATAATGCGCTGGGCTACATGACCGAGCTCGGGCTCGGGCTCAAGGCGGATGCAAGCGAGGCCTACCAGCTCTATTCGGGCGCCGCGCAGACCAACCTGCCGGTGGCGTCCTACAACGAAGCGCGGCTGCGCGAGAGCGGCTCTGGCACCGATGCCGACGCCGCCGCGGCGCGGGAGGTTTACGTCAGGGCAGCGGGCGCCGGCGAGACGCGCGCCGCGGTCAATCTGGCGATGATGCTGCTGAGCGGCGCAGGCGGTCCGGTCGATGTTGCGGCCGGCGTTCGCTGGACGCAGCGCGCCGCCGACGCAGGCAATCCGATCGCCCAGAACAATCTCGGACGCCTCTATGAGCTTGGGCTCGGAGTGACCACCGATCCGGTGCGCGCCCGCGCGCTGTACACGCTTGCCAAAGACCAGGGCTACGCGCTTGCCGCCGAAAACCTCAGGCGGCTCGGCAACTAGCCGTCGACCTTCTCCTGCCGCTGTTCGCGGCGGCTGGCGATGACGGCGACCGAGGCGGCGATCCGGTGCGCCGACGAGAAGAACTCGCGGTGGACGATGAAGCCGGCGGTGATCACTGTCACTGCGATGGACAGCCACGACGAGGCGAACCACGCAACAGCCGGGACCGCGAAATAGTAGGCCCGGATGCCGCTGTTGAAGTTCTTGGCCGCCAGCGAATTGAGCAGCGCGATCGAGTCGATCTCCTCCTCGCTGGCCGGCACATCGTGCGAGATGGCGCCCAGCATGATGCAGAAATGGTTGAACTGACGCAGCGACAGCGTGAAGGCGAAAAAGCTCGACACGAAGATCCCGAGCAGCACCAGCAGGTGCACCTGCATGTCGCCGGCGGTGTAGTCGTTGGACAGCCCGAAATTGCTGAGCGCCCGCATCAGGGTTGGCAATTGGCCGAAGGCGGCGAAAATGGCGAGAACCAGCAGCATCGAGGTCGAGGCGAGAAAACTCACCGAGCCCATCAGATTGCCCGCGAGGATGGCGTCCATCGGCGTTTCGCGCCGCGTCGCATTGGCGACCCAGCGTCGGCGCTGCATGCTCATGATTACCGACAATGATGGCCGTTGGCGCTCCACAAAAGGCACCAGGAAATTGTAGGCCACCCAACAGATGATCGGGAAAACCGAAGCAAACAGCGTCATTTTCAGCCCTGTCGCGCGAGTCGCTGACTTATAGCCCGGATTGCCGCAAAGGCGATTGGCGCCATGTAATCTGCAGTGTCAAAAAACTGTCGCGCGGGGACGATTTCGCCTTGAGATCGGCGGGACCAGCCTCTATATACCGCTTGCGCTGCAGTCGATGGCTGTGATGCAAAGCGCGAAAGCACGACATTGGCGCGGGATGGAGCAGCCCGGTAGCTCGTCAGGCTCATAACCTGAAGGTCGTAGGTTCAAATCCTACTCCCGCAACCAACCTTCCCAGCGATGGGTCGGCAGCCAGTCAAAGCGACGCAGACCAGCAAGAGGCCCGTGAACGAAAGTTCGACGGGCCTTGTGCTTTTTGGGGCCACAGCACGTCGCTTGGAGCGGCCACGGACAGCACCCCGTCCAGCCCGGGACGACGTCGCAGGGGTTCAACCGCGGCAGGCCGGCTGCCACGCCGCATAAGTTCCGATCCCGAAAAATATCCGGACCCATGGCGGCGAGACCGGATAGCTCGTGAAAAGTTCCCCGGTGAAGCGCCGTCCACCGCCCGCCCTGCGGCACGGGTGTTTGTCTGCTAACGTACAAAGACCGCAAAATAGTTTGACTTTTCTGTGTGTTGGGCGGTACCGAGCACTGGTCCGGTCTCGTGACGCTCTGCCGAATTCGGGGCATGGCATCAGGGTCCGCTCCGCGTCATTCGCGTCAATGATTTGGGCTTCGGGCGGTTTTTAGTCCGAAAGACACTCTTAATTTTTGGTTTTTCCCGGGAGCGGGTTGTGGTCGAAGCAGATGATCGGCCGAAGCGGCAATTGGAGGCCCGCCTGCGCGGTGTCGGCCCCAACAGCATCCGGCAAAGCAACCAGCGTGCGGTGATGACGGTGCTCTCCGTCGCTCCAGGCGCATCAAACGCGGAAATCTCACGCCTCACGGGACTCGCCCCGCAGACAGTTTCGGCTGTGCTCGTCGATCTCGAGAGCGAGGCCCTGCTGGTGCGTGGACAAGTGCGTCGAGACGGTGGGCGCGGCCAGCCGGCCACTCCGATCTTTCTCAATCCCGAAGGCGCCTACGCGATCGGCGTCGAAATCGGCTGGATGCGGCTTGAGGTTGTGCTGATCAATCTCCACGCCGAAGTCGTCGGCAGCGTCCGCTCCAGCCACGCCTATCCTGACGCGTCGACTATCTTTGCCCAAATCGGGGATGCGGTCGCCGATCTCACCGCTGCGCTGCCGAAAGACCGTCAGATCCGCATCCGCGGGCTGGGGCTTGCGCTTCCCGGCAGCATCGGCTGCCCCGGCGAGCTCATCGCCCCTCCGGCCGGCCAGGAGCAGATGTGGCGCGGCCTCGATCCGGCCGTTGAAGTCGCCAAGGCGACCGGTCTGGAGGTGCGCGTCGTCAATGATGGGAACGCCGCCTCCCTCGCCGAATATGTCCATACACCCATGCCGCGACCCCGAAATTTCGCTTACCTGCTGGTCGACACGCTGCTGGCGGCGGGCGTGTTCACCGCCGAGCGGCTGCGCGAAGGTGACACCGGACGGTCGGGAAATATCGGAGCGATGGTGGTGGCCGATCGCGCCGGTACGCAGCGGTTCGTCTACGAGATCGCCTCGATACACGCACTCCATACCCGCCTCGCGGAAGCGGGGCTGACGCTTGATGCGAGCCTCGACGCTGCCTCGAGCGATCCTGCCGGGTCGATCCTCGCGACCTGGATCGAGGACGCGGCGTTCGTATTGGTGCAAGCTGTGCTCAATGCGCGGGCCGTGCTCGAATTCGACCTGGCGATCATCGATTCTCCACTGCCCCCTCCGGTGCTCGACCGGATCGTTGCCGCCGCGCAGCGCGCCGCCATGGACCTGCCCGGTATCGGACGTACCGCGCTCGAGGTCCGCAAAGGACAACTGGGCCGATCCGGGGCGGCAAGCGGCGCCGCGCTGCTCCTGATCTACGAACGGCTCTTCTCACGCGAACTCGTTCATCTCGCCGAATGAGATGGGCGGCCCCTTGGCCTTGCCACCGAACTTTGCGATGGTCTGGCCAAAAAAGGGGGAGACCATGGACACCTACGACATCATCGATCCGCGCTTCGGGCGGCTGATCAATGGCAGCGCGCGCCTCGACCAACTCTATACTGGCTGCCGCTGGGCCGAGGGACCCGCCTGGTTCGGCGGCGCCCGCTCGGTGATCTGGTCGGACATTCCGAACAACCGGATGCTGCGCTACGACGAAGCTGGTGGCACCGTTTCGGTCTTCCGGCAGCCCTCCAACAATTCCAACGGCAATACCGTCGACCGGCAGGGCCGGCTGGTGAGTTGCGAGCATGGTGCTCGGCGGGTCAGCCGCACCGAGCATGACGGCTCGATCACCGTCATCGCCGATCGCTTCGAGGGTAAGCGCTTCAATTCGCCCAACGATGCCGTGGTCAAATCCGACGGCTCGATCTGGTTCACCGATCCGACCTACGGGATCGATGCCGACTACGAAGGCAACAAGTCCGAAAGCGAGATCGGCCGCTCCAACGTCTACAGGGTCGATCCGTCGACCGGCGCAGTGACCGCGGTGATCACCGATATGGTCAAGCCCAATGGCCTCGCCTTTTCTGTCGACGAGAGCCAGCTCTATGTCGTCGACACCGGCCGCACGCACGGACCGCAGAACCCGGCCCACATGCGGGTTTTCGATGTCCATGGCGACCGGGTCAGCGGTGGCCGGGTGTTTGCCGACTGCACCGTCGGACTGTTCGATGGCTTCCGCCTCGACAGCGATGGCCGCATCTGGACCAGCGCCGGCGATGGCGTTCATTGCTACGATCCCGACGGGACGCTGATCGGCAAGATCCGCGTGCCGGAGGGCGTCGCCAATTGCGTCTTCGGCGGTATCAAGCGCAACCGGCTGTTCATCTGCGGCACGACCTCACTCTATGCCATCTATCTGATGGTCAACGGCGCCAAGACTTACTAGGCGGCCTGCCGGACGCCGCTATCGCGACGTCCAGCCGCCGTCGATCAAGAGCGTCTGCCCGGTGATCAGCGATGCGGCGTCGGACGCGAGGAACACTACGGCGTCGGCCACCTCGCGGGGTTGGCCGATGCGATGGAGAGCGGCGATGCGCTCGATGACGTCGGCCTTGAAGGCCTCGTTGCTCAGCATCTCGGCGGTGCCGTCGGTCTCGATGAAGGTCGGCGCGATGCAGTTCACCCGGACGTTCGCGCCGCCCCATTCCACCGCAAAGCACTTGGTCATGTGCGAGACCGCCGCCTTGCTGAGGCAGTAGACCGCCTCACCCGGGAGCGCGATGGCGCCCGCCTGCGAGCCCATGTTGACAATGGCGCCGGTCTTGCGCGCCAGCATGTGCTTGCCGGCGTGCTGGGTCAGAAAGAACGTCGACTTTACGTTGAGGTCGAGGACGAAATCATAGTCGGCCTCGGCATAGGCTTCGACCGGCCGCTCCTTGACCCCGCCGCCCGCATTATTGACGAGGATGTCGAGCTGGCCGAAGGCGGCGATGGCCGCGTCGATCGCCGCACAGGACTGCTTCAGGTCGAGCACGTCCATCTGAAGCGGCAAGGCACGGCGGCCGAGCGCCTCGATCTCATCGACCAATCCGGCATCGGCCGTCGCGTCGCGCAATCCGAGAGCAATGTCGGCGCCGGCATTGGCAAGCGCCAGCGCGATGGCGCGCCCGAGGCCGCGGGCGGCCCCGGTGACCAGCGCGGTTCGTCCGGTGAGGTCGAAGGCGCTCGTCACCGCACCGTCTCCCAGCCGCCCGAGGTCTCGCTGCGGAAGATCGCGTCGAGAACCTTCATTTGATTGACGGCATCGTCGATGCCGACGGGCAGGTCCTGCTCCCCCAACACTGCCAGCGCGAAGGCCTCCGCTTCGGCCGCATACTGGTCGATCGCGGGGATGATCTCGCGCCGGAACAGGCTGCGGTCCATCGGGCCGCCACGCCCCACCAGGATCGAGGTCATTTCGTCGACTGGCGGCGTGAACGGAATGACCAGCTCGAGGCTGCCCTTGCTGCCGATCGCCTCGACGGTCTGCCGGCCCGAACTCTGCGTGCCGCAGACGATGCTGAGCTGACGTCCGTCGCCGAAGTCGGCGATGATGCTCGCCAGCCGGTCGGTCTTGAAACTGGGGTCGCGGTCGACGAGGGCCACGACGCGACGCGGCTCGGCCTCGAACAGCATGCGTCCGGCGATCACGCAGTAGCAGCCGATGTCCATGATGCCACCGCCGCCGATGTCGGCGAGGTTGCGCACATTGGTGGGGTCGTCGTTGAAGTAGAGGAAGACGCCGCGCACCAGCTTGACCGTCCCCAGTTCACCTGAGCGGATGATCTCGCGGGCGCGCTGCCACTGCGGATGGTAGCGGACCATGAAGGCTTCCGTGATCAGGATATCCTTGGGCGCGTCGAGCAATTGCGCGGCCTCAGCGGCATTCATGGCGATCGGCTTCTCGCACAGGACGTGCTTGCCGGCGCGCGCCGCGGCGAGCGTCACCGGGACGTGCAGGTGGTTGGGCAGAGGATTGTAGATGGCATCGACATCGGGGTCGGCGAACAAGGCCTCGTAGGAGCCGTAGGCCCGCGCGCCCGTCAGCCCGAGCTCATCGAGCGCCGCCTGCGCCTTGCCGAGGTCGCGCGAGGCGAGCGCCACCACCTCGGAGTGCGGCGACTTGAGGATTCCGGGGATCACCTTTTTGAGGCCGATATTGGCAGTCGATACGATCCCCCAGCGCACTTTCTTGTCGGTCATGCTGATCTCCCTTTTGTAACCATCTCTTAGCCGTCATTTGGTTTTCGAAAAACCGGTTCCCACAGCCGCACCCCATGCTTTATTGAAGGCTCGCGAGTTGGAGTGACGGCCGGATGGCGAGAACGGACATTGCGCGGCGGGTCTTCAACCACGCCTGGAAGCTCGACCCTATCGTGCGGTCGCTGCTCGACACCGATTTCTACAAATTGCTGATGCTGCAAATGATCTGGGGGCTCTATCCCAAGGTCGATGCAACGTTCTCGCTGATCAACCGCAAGCACGCTGTACATCTGAGCGAAGAGATCGACATCGACGAGCTCCGAGCGCAGCTCGATCATGCGCGCACGCTCAGGTTCTCGAAAAAAGAGATGATCTGGCTCGCCGGCAACAGTTTTTACGGCTCCAAGCAGATCTTCGCCCCGGAGTTCCTGCGCTGGCTGCAGGACTTCTCGCTGCCCGAATATGAGCTGACGCAACACGACGGCCAGTTCGAGCTCAACTTTCACGGCCCCTGGGTCTTGACCTCGATGTGGGAAATCCCGGCGCTGTCGATCATCAACGAGCTCCGCTCGCGCTCGGCGTTGAAGAATTACGGCCAGTTCACGCTCGATGTCACCTATGCGCGAGCCAAGGCCAAGATGTGGGGCAAGGTCGAGCGGCTGATGAAGCTGCCGCAGCTCAGCATCTCCGATTTCGGCACCCGGCGCCGCCATTCGTTCCTGTGGCAGCGCTGGTGCGTCGAGGCGCTGAAGGAGGGGCTGGGTGAGCATTTCTCCGGTACCTCCAACGTGCTTCTCGCGATGGAAAACGACCTCGAAGCGCTCGGCACCAACGCCCATGAATTGCCGATGGTGCTTGCCGCGATCGCGCCCACGGAAGCGGCGCTCAAAGCCGCGCCCTATCAGGTACTCGAGGACTGGAAATCCTACTATGGCGGCAACCTGCTGATCGTTCTGCCGGACGCCTTCGGCACCGAATCGTTCCTGCGCGACGCGCCCGACTGGGTGGCCGACTGGACCGGGTTCCGCCCGGACTCGGCGCCCGCCATCGAGGGCGGTGAAAAGATCATCGCGTGGTGGCGGAGCCGTGGCCGGGATCCGCGTGAAAAGCTGCTGATCTTTTCCGACGGGCTCGACGTCGACATGATCGAAGAGGCCTACCATCATTTCGACGGGCGGGTGCGCATGGCCTTCGGCTGGGGCACCAACCTCACCAACGACTTCGCGGGCTGCTCGCCGTTCGTCAATCAGCGACTCGATCCAGTGTCGCTGGTGGTCAAAGTAACGGCGGCCAACGGTCACCCGGCGGTCAAGCTCTCGGACAATCCGGAAAAAGCCACCGGCGATCCGGCCGAGATCGCGCGATACCTCCGGATCTTCGGCGACAAGGGCCGGGTCGCGCACGAGGTGGTGGTTTGACCCGTTTTTCGGCCTGCATCGAGCTGCTCTTCGCCAAGGAGGAGCCGGTATTTGCCGACCGCATCCGCGCTGCCAAAGCGGCGGGGCTCGACGCGGTCGAGTTTTGGCAGTGGTCCAACAAGGACCTCGAGGCGATCAAGGCGGCACTGGCGGAGACGGGCCTGCCGCTTGCCGGCATCCTCTGCGAGCCGATCACCCAGATCACCGATCCCGAGCGGCACCCTTCGTTCCTCGATGGCGTGCGCTCGTCGCTGATGGCAGCGATTGAGCTCGGCGCGCCGATGATCATCGCGCAGGCCGGCGACGACCGCCACGATGTCCCCCGCGAGTTGCAGCATGCTGCGCTGGTCAAAGTGCTGACCCAGGCCGCGGACCTGCTCAAGGGCTCCGGGGTCGTGCTGGCGCTCGAACCGCTCAACGACCGGGTCGACCATCCGGGCTATTATCTCACCTCGACCATCGAGGGGCTCGACATCGTCGACGAGGTCGACCGGCCCGAGATCCGGCTGCTCTATGACATCTACCACTCGGCGATGATGGGCGAGCATATCGAGGA
>JANXSI010000686.1 GCA_025352765.1 Devosia sp.
GGCACCTCGATCACCGGTGCCGAGTGGCCCGAGCAGCCCGAGGACATCGCCATGATCGAAGACGCGCTCGACTATGCGCAGGAGCGGGGCGATCTGGAACTCGTCAACAAGATCGAGGCGCACCTCTGGCTCGACGGGCCGCTCAGCAAGAGCGGGCGGGTCGGCGGGGAGGTGAGGGAGTTGTTTCTCGACATGAACCGCATCGCCCTCAACCATCCCGAGCTGACCCACGAGGAGCCGGCCGATCCGGCTGCCGATATCGTCGCGACGCTCACGACGCCGACGCTGCTGGTGGTGGGTGACCTCGACTATCCGGCGATCATCGAGCGGCACGACGAGCTCTCCGAGGAGCTCGAGAACGGCTTTGCCGTGGTCATCGAGGGCACGGCGCACCTTCCGAGCCTCGAGCGGCCCGACCTGTTCAATCCGCTGCTGCGCGAGTTCCTCGAGGCGCTATCGGGCGGCGGCGCCGAGGAGGCCTGAACCCCCTCAATCGGCGCTGGCCTTGACCTTGCTCAAGTGTGGCTGAGCGCGCGCGCCTAGGGTCGCGCCTCCGGTCCCGGCGATCTCGCCCGGCCCCGGCGTCACCCATGACAGCACAAGGAAGCCCCCAATGAACCGAGTTCAAGGGAAAGTCGCCATCGTCACCGGCGGATCGCGGGGCATCGGCGCGGCCTATGCCCGGCTGCTGGTGGCAGAGGGGGCCAAGGTGGTCATCGGCGACGTGCTCGATACCGAAGGCAAGGCCCTCGCGGCCGAGCTCGGCGCCGACGCGGCCTATATCCATCTCGACGTGACGCAGACGGCCGACTGGGCCGCCGCCGTGGCCTTCGCCGTCAAGACATTCGGCAGCCTCACCGTGCTGGTCAACAATGCCGGCATCGCCAGCGGCGCCGCGATCACCGAGTTCCCGCTCGACATGTGGCGCAAGACGCTCGACATCAACCTGACCGGCACCTTCATCGGCATGCAGGTGGTGATCCCCGAGATGGTCAAGGCCAAGGGTGGCTCGATCATCAACATATCGTCGGTCGAAGGGCTGCGCGGCAGTGCGGGCCTGCATGCCTATGTCGCCTCGAAGTTCGGCGTGCGCGGCATCACCAAGTCGGTGGCGCTCGACGTCGCCAAATACGGCATTCGCGTCAACTCAATCCACCCTGGGCTGATCGAGACGCCGATGACCAAGTCGATCAAGGCGGCCGACCTGCAGATTCCGATGGGCCGCGCCGCGCAGCCCGACGAAGTCGCAAGGATGATGCTGTTCCTGGCGAGCGACGAGGCCAGCTATTCGACCGGTGCCGAGTTCGTCATCGATGGCGGCCTGACCATGGGCGTTCCGCACGCCTGAGCCCGACCGGCGGCGTTCGCGCCGCCGGTTCCTCGTGATCCCGGCGTCTGTCGCACAATGGTCGCAACCGGGCCGCGCACTTGTCACTCAAGCTCCAAAATATCGTCTGACTGAGCTGGCCACTTGCCAAATTGCAGGCGGCATGACCCATTGCCGCGCGAAATTCACCCTTGGGGACTCGAGGCTCACATGTTCAAGACACTCATCATCGGCGCCGCCCTGGCGCTCGTCGCCCTGCCGGTCGCCGCTGCCGAAATCGACTGCGGCGACGCCACCCTGGTCAAGAGCGCCAAGCTCAAGATCGCGGCCTGCATCGATCCGGCCGACTGGGTTGCCGGGACCGGCACGGGCGATCAGGAGTTCGTGTACTTCACCAAGGACCAGAAGGCCGGGTTCGCCATCGTTACCGAAGCGCCGGTGGTCACCATGGACGCCTATCACGACGCCATCATCGCCTTTGCGACCAAGCAGAGCGGCGCCACCCAAGGCTCGGTTTCGTCATATGACGACGCGACGCAGGAGATCAACGGCAAGACCTGGGGCAGCATGCACTACGATGTGACCGTGCAGGGCACCAAGCTCGAGTTCCTCAACTACTACTATTCGGAGGAGGGTCTCGGCTCGACCCAGTTCATCTTCTGGAGCCTGCCCGAAGACGCCGGTACGGTCAGCGCGAATTTCGCCGACAAGGTCATCGAGACCGCGACCGTCACCGAGTAAGCAGCCTCATCGGCAAGAAAGGGCGGCCGCGGGCCGCCCTTTTTGTTTTGGTCCCGCCGCGGGCAAACGCGCGCTCTAGACGGCAATCAGGCCGTCGAAATGCTCGGCGAGCTTGGCGGTCGGAATATTGGTCAGGTCCTTGGGAAGTTCGGCGATGATGGTCTTCTTGACCCCCTCGCTGAGCGCCGGGCGCAGTTCGCCCAGCGCGATCGGCGCGGCGGCGATGATCAGCCGCGAGAACGCGCCCTCGGCCAGCTTGGCGTCCAGCACCTTGGCCAGATGCTCGACGAAGCGCCGTTCGCGCACGTCGACGGGGTCGGATTTGTACTCGAC
>JANXSI010000699.1 GCA_025352765.1 Devosia sp.
TTCGGCGAGGCCGCTCTTGATCTCGGCGGCAATGTTGTTGTTGAGCCCGATCTCGACATCAGCCGTCCGCGTCTGCCGGGTCGATTTGTCGTAGACGCCGAGGTGGTAAATCCCATTGCGGTCTGCGGTGCCAAGTGCGGAGGCCGGCAGGGTCAGGACGCCCTTGGCAGATTTGATGGTGATGGTCACCTGCGCGGTCATGGCGATGCGCAGGCGGTGGTCGGCGTTCGCGACGGTGAACAGGCCATTGTAGTAGATGGCGTTGTCGGAGGTGCTGAGCCCCGTGTCCGCCGTGGAGATCGCGTCGGGCGCCGGTTCGACCGACAGCAGCGTTGCGGCAATCTTGGTGTTGGGATCGCCGAGGATCGTGAACGTCGCTGACTGGCCCGGGGCGACCTTGGTGACGTCGGCCTCCGAGATCTGGGCCTTGATGATCATGGTGTCGAGGTCGGCGATCTTGACGATCGTCGGAGAGCTCTGGTTGGCGTTGACACTCTGGCCGGCCGTCACCAGCACTGCGACGATGGTCCCACCGACCGGCGCGGAGATCGTGGTGCGCTTCAGCGCGAGGTTGGCATCGTCGACCGCGAGCTGGGACTGGCTGATCTGGGCGTCGAGCGAGGCGATGGCCGCCTTGGCCGAGGCCAGGGCCGCTTGGGCCGTCATAAGGTCGGCGTCCGACAAGAGCTTTTGGCCCGCCAGCGTCGTCGCGCGCTCCAGCGCCGCCTGGGCGGTCGACAGGTCGGCCTGCTTGGCGAGCAGCTGCGCCTGCATGTTGGCGAGCGAGGCTTCGGCCGACTTGACGGCGTTCTGCTGGTTGGTGGAATCGATCTGGGCGATGAGGTCCCCGGCCTTGACCGTGTCGCCGAGCTTGACCGGCAGCGTCTGGACCGTGCCCGACACCTGGGCGCCGACGCTGGTGACAGATTTGGCCTCGAGAGCCCCGGTGGCGAGGACGCTTTGCTCGATGTCGCCACGGCCGACGGCGACGGTTGTGGGCACCTTGGGTGTTTCGGCGCGGACAAAGTAGAGCCATCCGCCGATGGCGCACGCCGCAAGCAGCACGGCCGCGATGGCGAGTTTGGGGATCAGTTTCATCGGATGGCACCCTCGGATGCCCAGACGCAGGGCATCACAGTGTCCATATGGGGTGCGGGAGCCCGGAAGTAATCTAAGCAATCGGCAATCTGGACTACGATTTCGTAATGTCTGACGGAACGATTTCCACAGGCGCAATCGTTCTGTGCGTAACGGCCTTCGCCCGGTGTGCCGGTCGTGGCCCAATGGTACGAACGGGCATTGGGCTTGGCGGCGGGCACTGAAGTGGCAACGGCATTGTATATCGTCATCGAGAGTGGCGGAAAGTGGTGGGTGGATTTCGAGGGCAGGGCCCACGGTCCGCACGACAGCCGCGAAACGGCGGCGCTCGAGGCGAGAAACCAGGCGCAGTTCATGGCGCACATGGATCGGCCCAGCGAAGTGCTGGTTCCAGATACGCATGGCCGCTACTGGGTGATCTGGAACAGCCGCACTGCGGAGGCCGGCGTGCCGCAGCGGGTGCAGCCCTCCTCACGCGACGCCGCCTGATTCCCGTCGCGATCTTGTGACATCGAGGGAACCCCGACTGCCCGTCGGGAGTACTTGCGCAGCGGCCGGCTCAGCGGCCCAGAGGATGTCCCATGACCCACAAACTGCTTTTCGCAGCCCTCGCCATCGGTTCGGCGATGTCGCTTTCCGCCGTACCCGCGATGGCGGCGCCCCCACCGCCCAGTTTCAGCTTCGGCATTCACATCGGCGATCCGCCGCCCCCGCCGCCGCCGCGTCACATCATCATCGACGAAGGCGACGATTGCCTCAGCAACCGGGAGATCTTCCGCGGTCTGTCGGATCTGGGGTATCGCCGGTTCGAGATGGTCGACCACACGGACGACGGCTACGTCGTCGACGCCCGCCGGGGCATCAAATGGTACGAACTGACCGTCGACGACTGCACGGGCGACATCATCGACCGCGTGCGCATCCGCCACGACTGATCAAATCAGTTCCGGTCGCGCTCCGCCCGTGTGGGGCGGGGCGCGCGATTCTCAAGGCAAAGCGAGGATTGGGCACAAGGCGGGGCAGCATTCGCACCTGCCGTCCGCGGGCGGTCGATGACGCTCGCTGGGCGAGGGCGGCGGCGCTTCGTTGCTACTGGGAATGTCCTGCGACCGCAGGCTGGGTGGACTTGGTACGCCCTAGGGGAGTCGAACCCCTCTCTGCACCGTGAGAGGGTGCCGTCCTAACCGATAGACGAAGGGCGCGTATAAGTCCTTGGTTATGTGGCACCAATTGGCATTTCTGCCGCCCGGTGTCCATACC
>JANXSI010000700.1 GCA_025352765.1 Devosia sp.
TCGCAAGGCTGCTCGTCGTGCCCGCAGGCGGACGCCCGGCTGATCGAGCTGGGCGCCGCGCCCGACATCATCGCGCTCGCCTACCACGTCGACTATTGGGACTATATCGGCTGGCCCGACACATTCGGCGACAAGGCGTATTCGGACCTGCAAAAGGACTATGCCCAGAGCTGGGGGTCGTCGGCGATCTACACCCCGCAGGTGATCATCAATGGCGTCAAGGGCGTCGTCGGAACCCACAGCAAGGACGTGACCGCTGCGCTCGACGCGGCCAAGCTCGATCTGCCGGTGACGCTGGTGGTTGGCAAGGACATGCTTGACGTCGACGTCGAAGCGCGCTCCGGGGCGCCGGAGGCGATGGTCTGGCTGGTGACGTTCAAGGATCGCGCCGAGGTGGTCATCGGCCGCGGCGAGAACGCCGGCAAGACGATGAACTATTCCCAGATCGTCACGGGCCGTCAGATGCTGGGAATGTGGGATTCGGTGTCGGGCACCCATCTCAAACTCCCGCTGAGCGAACTGATGACCAACGGCAGCAATGGCGCCGTGATCCTGGTGCAGGGCGATAAGGCCGGCCTGCCCGGTCCGATCCTCGGCGCGGCGTCCGTCCAGCTTTAGTCAAGACATGTCGGGCTACGGCCCCAAAAACCAAAACTCCCGCCGGCTCGCGCAGGCAGGAGTTTTGGTGCATGGGACGCAATCGGCACCGAGCATCATGGTTTGGGGGCTCGGTCAGCCCGGTGCCGATCACTGGAGGCAATGGAGAGAAGTTGACCGGTCAATCTGGCCGAAGCGGGGACATATTGTGACGGAAATGGGAAGATTTCCCCCAGGGTGACTGACCGCGAATGGCACTGCTTGCGCCGCAGCGCGTTTCCCGCAAAGATGACAGGGTTGTCACACGGGTGATCGATTGGCCGAGGCCGACCAGCAGCAGCGCTCCGCGGAGCTATTCGATCTGGTCGACGGGTCCGGGCCACAGCCACCGCGGCAAAAGCCCTATGTGGGCTTCGACCGCCGCGAGCTCAACACCATCCTCAATCTCTACGGCCGCAAGGTCGCCGCAGGCGAGTGGCGCGACTACGCCATGGATTTCCTCAAGGATCGCGCGCTGTTTTCGGTCTACAAGCACGCCTCCGAGCGACCGATATACGTGATCGAGAAGAACCCAAAGCTCCGGGCGCGGCAGGGACAGTATCTGGTGACCACGCAGGAAGGCCGTGTGCTGAAGCGCGGCCACGATCTCGAAACGGTGCTGAGGGTCCTGCAGCTCGCCGTCGTCAGGTGATCATCGCTCGCGCCGCGACGCGCGCCGATGCGACGGACATCAGCGAACTGCTGATCGCCTCGATCACGATGTTGTGTGGCCCCGATCACCATGACGATCCGGCGGCGCTGGCAGCATGGCTCGCCAACAAGACCCCGGCTGGCGTCCGCAAATGGTTCGCCAGCCCGGACATGAAATTGTTGGTCGCCGAGCGTGACGGCGATATCGCGGCGGTCGGCGCCATCAGTACCAGCCGCGAGATCCGCCTGAACTACGTCGCACCGGCGCACCGGTTTGCCGGAGTGAGCAAGGTGCTGCTCAAAACCATGGAGGTGGAACTAGGCCCCGGTGAAGCGACGCTGACCAGCACCGCGACTGCGCATCGGTTCTATCGCCGCATGGGCTGGCTGGATGTCCTTGGGGTCGAGGGGCAAGATCCGAGCGAACTGCGAATGAACAAGCGGCTCTAAAAGCCCGGCGGCTACAGGGCCTTCTGCATGTGGACGATGTCGAGCCAGCGGTCGAATTTGTAGCCGGTCGCCTCGTAGGCGCCGATCATCCGGAAGCCGTGCTTTTCGTGCAGCCGGATCGAATTGGCGCGCTCGGCAGTGATGACGGCCAGCATCTGCCTGAAACCGGCGGCGCGGCTAGCGTCGAGGAGGGCAGTGAGCAGCGTCCCGCCGATCCCCTTACCGACCGCGTCCGGCGCCAGGTAGATCGAATCCTCGCAGGTGAAGCGATACGCCGCGCGGGGCCGGTAGAACGAGGCATAGGCGTAGCCGATGACCTTGCCGGCGTCCTCGGCGATCAGCACCGGGTGGCCAAGGTCGGCCATCTTGCCGAAGCGGTCGGCCATCACGGCTTCCGTCGGCGCCTCGGTTTCGAAGGTGATCACCGTCTCGTCCACATAGTGCCGGTAGATGGTGGTGATCGCCGGCACGTCGGACCAGACGAAGGGACGGAGTGCGATTTCAGACATCGAAGAACTCAAAGAAATGGGCCTCGGTCGGTCGACCGAGGCCCATTGAAGCCGAAGAAATGGCCTAAAGCGAGGGTTAGTTGCGCTGGTTGCCGAACAGGCGGAGCAGCATCATGAACAGGTTGATGAAGTCGAGGTAGAGGCTCAGCGCGCCCATGATGGCATTCTTCGCCAGAATGTCGGTGCCGTAGCTCTCGTTGTAGCTTTCCTTGATCTTCTGGGTGTCCCAGGCGGTGAGCCCGACGAACACCAGAACGCCGACAATCGAGATGCCGAAGCTCAGGGCCGAGGATGCAAGGAAAATATTGACCACCGAGGCGATGACGATACCGATCAAGCCCATCAGCAGGAACGAGCCGATCTGGGTCAGGTCGCGCTTGGTGGTATAGCCGTAAAGGCTCATCGCGCCGAAAGTACCGGCGGTGATGAAGAACACGCGGGCGATCGAGCCGCCGGTGTAGACGGCAAAGATCGAGCTCAGCGACAGGCCCATCACGGCCGCGAAGGCCCAGAACAGGATCTGCGCCGTGGCGGTCGAGAGCTTGGTAATGCCGAAGCTCAGGACGAGCACGAAGGCGAGGGGCGCGAGCATCACGATCCACTTGAGCGGGCTCAGATAGATCGCCTCGCCGAAGGCACTCAGATTGCCGGTCGCGTCGAACGCGGCAGCGAAGGCGCCATAAGCGACTGCGCCGGTCACGACGAGGCCGACAGTCATGTAGTTGTAGACCTTGAGCATGTAGCTCCGCAGGCCCTGGTCGATGACCGCAGCGGTTCCTGGCCGCGCGGCTACGGACGGACGGTCGAATTCAGCCATGGTCACATTCCCCTTTCGGAAAAGGCCCCGAGACAATGGGGCTTTGGCAAGAATATGGACGGCACCCCTTGTGATTACAAGGGTCGGTGGGCGCCTTAACAAAGTGTAATCGAACGGTCTCAAAGGCTTGGATGCAAAGCTTCATCCGCCTGTCACGCACTTGCAGCCTTGAGTCGCTATGCTAACGTCAGGAACGAATCGTCGTTCATGTTGTCGTTCATGGCGTCAGGAGGCGGGTCCGTTGCCCAGGCTCTTTACCGGCCTAGAAATCCCCTACGACGTGCAACTCGCCCTGTCGATGAAACGCGGCGGCCTCTACGGAGCCCGCTGGATCGACCCCGAAAACTACCACATCACACTGCGCTTCATTGGCGACGTGGACAACCACACCGCCAATGAGGTGAGCTACGAGCTCGACCGGCTGACCTATTCGGACAGCTTCAAAATCCGCCTCTCGCATCTGGGAGCTTTCGGCGGCGACAAGCCGCGGGCTCTCTACGCCGGCGTCGAGCCGAGCGAAGCGCTGCAGCGTCTGCAGGCTGCGCATGAGCGGGTGTTGCGCCGGGCGGGTCTCGAGCCCGAGGCGCGCAAATTCGTCCCGCACGTGTCGCTGGCGCGGCTGCGCGGCGGCTCGCCGATCGAAGTCGCCGACTTCATCCATCACATGGGTCATTTCTCGCCGCTCGAGTTCACGGTCGGGCGATTCGTGCTGTTTTCGTCGAAAGCCTCGGTCGGCGGCGGGCCATATCTGGTCGAACAGAGCTACCCACTGGCGGCGTAACAGGAGTTTTCCAGCGTTAACCGGCCCTTAACGCTGCGGGGGCGACAGAAACCGCAGGACGGCCGGCGTCAAATTGCCGACACGATTGCCGCCGATCTTGAACCCCATGCAATGCACGCTCGGGCTTTGAGAGCTTGGTAACCATACCGTGTCAGGTTGGCAGGCAAATCGCCAAATGGGCTGCTTCTTGTTCAGGGGTTTTCAGAACATGAGATCGATGCGGCGCCGGGCTCTCTCCGGCATGCTTGTGACTGCGCTGGTGTTTTCAGCTGCTGCGCCGGCTCTGGCGCAGGCGGCGCCGACCAATCTCGGCACTTTCAAGGCCTGGACCGCCTGGAAGGGCGCCGACGAATACGGCACGATCTGCTTCATCTCGGCGGCGCCCGATACGATGGAGCCCAAGGAAGTCAACGGCAAGCCGATCAATCGCGACCCGGCGCACTTCCTCGTCATCCATCGCGAGAAGGCGCCGGCGATCAATGCCGACGGCACGGCTGCCAAGGACGCTAAGGGCAATCCGGTGTTCAGGAAGGTGCGCAACGAGGTGCAGACGCTCGTCGGCTACCCGATGAAGCCGACCAGCGACAGCTTCACCCATTCCGCCGACATCGACGGCAAGGCCTACCCCATGAAGTCGATTCCGGACGATCCGGCGACCACCATCATCGACAGCGAAGCGGCCTGGCTGGCGAGCGTCGACGACGAGGCCGGCTTTGTCGCCGCGCTCAAGAACGGCACCAAGCTCGTGGTCCACGGCACCTCGCTCAAGGGCACCAAGACCTCCGACACCTATTCGCTGGGTGGCGCCACTGCGGCGATGGCCGCCATCGATAAGGCATGTCCGTAACGGGAACGCCGGCGGGCCTCACCCGTTGAGCCGGCGATCCCACCGACAGATTGAGGGCTCGATGCTCCGCCGCAAAACTCTCTGCCTGCCGCTCGCCGCCGTCGCGGTCCTCGCTTTCGCCGGCGCGGCGACCGCGCAATCAGTTACCTCGATTGGCGATTTCAAATCCTGGTCGGCCTATTCGGCCTCGGAAGGCGCGGGCGCCGTGTGTTTTGCCATGAGCAAGGCCACCGACGTGACGCCGCCGCCCGACGGCTACACGCAGGCCTATCTCTACCTGACCCACCGGCCGTCGGAGAACGTTTCGAACGAGATCAACCTCGTCGCCGGCTTCGAATTCGCCCCCGACCAGCCGGCAACGCTCAGTGTGGGCGGCAAGAGTTTTGAGCTCTTCACCCAGAAGGACGCCGCCTGGCTGTTGGACCAGACCCAGAACGACAGCCTCGCAAGCGCCATGCGGGCCGGCCAGAGCGTCGTCATCGAAGGCACCACCGACAAGGGCATCCTCGTCAGCGAGACCTTCTCCCTGAGCGGCGCAACGGCCGCGAGCAAGGCGATCGACAGCGGCTGCTGAGGAGCGCTTGGGCCAAGCCCCCTCACCCTGGCCCTCCCCCGGAGGCGCGAGGGGACGCCGGAGTCGAAGCCGACGTCGGGATCCGCCTCTTCTTTGCGCGAAACCCCGCACTATGTTACAGCGCGCCCTCACCACCGCCTGAGCCACATATGAGCATCGCCCTCAACCTCGACCATGCGAGCAACGCCGCGCGTCCGACGACGCCGCGGCGATCGTCGCTGGTCGGGCTGTCGAAGCCGCAATTGCGTGAGGCGATGGCCGGAATCGGGCTCGACGAGCGCGAAGCCAAGATGCGGGCCAGCCAGCTGTGGAACTGGATCTACGTCAACGGCGTCACCGATTTCGAGCGGATGAGCAACATCCAGAAGGGGTTCCGGCAGACCCTTTCGGACAATTTCCTGCTCGACCGGCCCGAGATCGTCTCCGAGCAGATTTCGATCGACGGCACGCGCAAGTGGCTGTTCCGCTATCGCGACCCGAAGAACCCCAACCTGCCGCCGGTCGAGATCGAAACCGTCTACATCCCGGAGTCCGACCGCGGGACACTTTGTGTCTCTTCGCAGGTCGGCTGCACGCTGACCTGCTCGTTCTGCCACACCGGCACGCAGACGCTGGTGCGCAATCTTACCGCCGGCGAAATCCTCGGGCAGATCCTGATGGCCCGCGAGCGGCTCGGCGATTTTCCAGGCGGCGTGCGGCCTGACGATGGCGGACTGGTCCCCGGTCCGCGCGGCTCGGGCGGCAGCGAGGGCGACAGCCGCGCCATTACCAATGTGGTGATGATGGGCATGGGCGAGCCGCTCTACAATTACGACAACGTCAAGCAGGCGCTGCTGATCGCCTCGGACGAAGCGGGCATTTCGCTGAGCAAGCGCCGCATTACGCTCTCGACCTCGGGCGTCGTGCCGTTCATCGAGCCGGCCGGCCGGGAGATCGGCACAATGCTCGCCATTTCGCTGCACGCGGTGCGGGACGATTTGCGCGACATGCTGGTGCCGATCAACAAGAAGTATCCGCTCAACGACCTGCTCGAAGCCTGCCGCACCTATCCGGGGCTTTCCAATGCCCGGCGTATCACCTTCGAATATGTGATGCTCAAGGACATCAACGATTCCGACGCCGACGCGCGCGAACTGGTGCGGCTGTTGAGCGGCATTCCAGCCAAGATCAACCTGATCCCGTTCAACCCCTGGCCGGGGACCAATTACGATTGCTCGAGTTCGGCGCGCATCGAGCGTTTCGCCGACATCGTCAACAATGCCGGCTACGCCTCGCCGGTGCGTACGCCGCGCGGCCGCGACATCTTCGCGGCCTGCGGCCAGCTCAAATCCGAAACCGAGCGACTGACCAAACGCGACCGCGACGCGCTGACCAGTGCCTGAGCTGACGACCATCGGTTTCGATGCAGACGACACGCTCTGGCATCACGAGCGCTTCTACCAGCTGACGCAGGCGAAATTCCTCGAACTCCTGCGCGACCATGCCGAGCCGAGCCATCTCAACGAACACCTCTTGGCGGCCGAGCGGCGCAACATCGCGCATTACGGTTTCGGCGTGAAAGGCTTCACCCTGTCGATGATCGAGACGGCGATCGACGTCACCGACGGGCGCGTGCCGGCCAAGGTCATCGGGCAGATCCTCGATGCCGGCCGCGAAATGCTGGCGCATCCGATCGAGCCGCTGCCGCATGCCGAGGAGGTGCTGGCTGCGCTCAGGGAAAGCCAGACGCTGGTCCTCATTACCAAGGGCGACCTGTTCGACCAGGAGCGCAAGCTCGCGGCATCGGGCCTGCGCGCGTATTTCGACGCCGTGGAAATCGTCTCGGACAAGACCGCGGTGGTCTACGATCGGATCTTTACGCGCCACGGCACCGGCCCAGCGCACGCCATGATGGTCGGGAATTCGCTGGCGTCCGATATTGTCCCGGCGCTCAGCGCTGGTGCCTGGGGCATCCACGTGCCGTCGGACTACCAGTGGGCGCTCGATGCCCATGACGAGCCGATCGACAACCCGAAGTTCCGGCTGATCCGGGATTTATCGGCGCTGTTGCCGATCGTCGGCGAGATCGGCTAGCCTCGATTCATCCGGCGCGGTGCGATCGTTGCACGTCTGACCCGAGCTTTCGGTGACGCCTTCCGTGGAGGAGTCGTCGCATGCCGTTTTCCCTCAAGCGAATGAGCGCGGACGATGAGGCGCTGTTCGGCACCATCGCGCCCGATGTGTTCGACGAGCCGATCGATGCCGCGCGGCTTGCCGCCTACTTAAGCGAGCTTGGTCATCTGCTGGTGCTGGCGTTCGAGGACGATCTGGTCGTCGGCCAGTGCGCGGGCGTGCTCCACCGCCATCCCGACAAGGCCACCGAACTCTATGTCGACGAAGTGGGCACCGCCTCGACCCACCGCCGGCAGGGGATCGCGCGGGCGATGCTGCGAGAGCTGTTCGCGTGGGGCCGCGAGCTCGGGTGCGAGGAGGCGTGGCTCGGCACCGAGTTCGACAATCTCGAGGCGAATGCACTGTACCGAGGACTGCAGCCGATCGAGGACGATGGAATTCAGTTCTACGTGTTCAAACTCTGAGAGCGGTTAGTCCCGCCCGCCACGATACCCACAAACAGAAATCCCCGCTTGCGCGGGGATCTCCAGATCATCGATTCAGTAGAAAGCCTTAGCCGGCCTTGACGGTGGCGCGGGTCATGCGCTTGCGGTCGTTGGGGTCGAGCCAGATCTTGCGCAGGCGAATGCTCTTGGGCGTCACCTCGACATATTCGTCGTCGGCGATGTAGCCAAGCGACTGCTCGAGGGTCAGCTTCTTGGGCGTCGTGAGGCGTACCGCTTCGTCCTTGGACGTGGTGCGGATGTTGGTCAGCTGCTTGCCCTTGAGCGCGTTCACTTCGAGATCGTTCTCGCGCACGTGCTCGCCGATGATCATGCCTTCGTAGATGTCGACGCCGGCATCGATCATGATCGGGCCGCGGTCTTCGAGGTTCCACAGCGCGAACGCCACCGACTGGCCGGTGCCGTTCGAGATCAGGACGCCGGTGCGGCGGCCGGGTAGCGCGCCCTTATAGGGCTGGTACTCGTGGAACAGGCGGTTGAAGATCGCCGTGCCGCGGGTATCCGAGAGCAGTTCAGGCTGGTAGCCGATGAGCGAGCGGGTCGGCACGTAGAAGCGGAGGCGTTGGCGGCCGACGCCCGATGGGCGCATGTCGACGAGATCGCCCTTGCGCTCGGTGAGCTTCTGCACGACCACGCCCGAGAACTCGTCGTCGACGTCGATGATGACCTCTTCGATCGGCTCGAGCTTGACGCCGTTCTCTTCCTTCATGACGACGCGCGGGCGGCCGATGGTGAGCTCGAACCCTTCGCGGCGCATGTTTTCGATCAGCACGGCCAGCTGGAGTTCGCCGCGGCCGGCGACTTCGAACGAATCGTTGTCGGTGCCTTCGGTGATTTTGATGGCGACGTTGCCTTCGGCCTCGCGTAGCAGCCGCTCGCGGATGACGCGGGACTGCACCTTGTCGCCCTCGCGGCCGGCGAGCGGGCCGTCATTGATGCGGAAGGTGACCGACAGCGTTGGCGGATCGATCGGCTTTGACGGCAGCGGCTCGTTCACCGAGGGGATGGCGAGCGTGTCGGCAACGGTGGTGGTCTCGAGGCCGGCGATGGCGACGATGTCGCCCGCTTCGGCCACGTCGACCGGGGTGCGCTCAAGGCCGCGGAAGGCCAGCACCTTCGACACGCGACCCTTTTCGACTTCCTTGCCGTCACGGCCGAGCGA
>JANXSI010000739.1 GCA_025352765.1 Devosia sp.
ACCAGCAATGGCGTGCTGCAGGCCTTCGACGAGGATCCGGTCGTCCATCCCTGGGCCGAACGGCCCTGGCACGTGGCGCAGGACAGCGTGCTGACCACCTGCCGCCACATGCTCGAAGCCGTGCAGGCCGGCCGCCGCGCCGCGACCTCGGCGGCCGACAATTTCAAGACCTTCGCGCTGGTCGAGGCCGCCTATGAGGCGGCCGGCAAGGTTCGGCCCGTTTCGCGCTGAGCGGCCTCAGCCGCCGATCTTGCCGCCTAGCTCGTCCTCGATGTGGGCGCGAATGATCCCGTCCATGCTGGCTTCGGCGACAAAGCCGAGCGACAGCGCCCGCCTGGTGTCGAAATTGCGCGCCCAGCCGTCAACGATCCTGATGATCGTCTCGTTGGGCTCCTCGCGGATGAGCTTGACCGCCTTGTCGCCGGCGATCCGCCGCAGCGCCTCGATCTCCTCGCCCACCGTCGCCGACAGCCCCGGCGCCGACACCGTCCGCCGCCAACCGAGCTTGCTGGTGTCCATGCTCGCCGCATGCAGCAGGAAGCCGACCGCGGCGCGCGGACTCGCGAACCAATGGCGCACGTCGCGGCTCACCGGCAGCACGGCCTCGATCCCGACCAGCGGTTCGCGCAGAATGTTGGAGAAGAACCCCGATGCGGCAAGGTTCGGCTTGCCCGGCCGCACCACGATGGTCGGCAGGCGAATGCCGACACCGTCGAGGAAGCCGCGCCGCGAATAATCGTTGAGCAGCAGCTCGCCGATCGCCTTTTGCGTGCCATAGCTGGTGAGTGGGGTCGAAAAGAACTCGTCGCCGATCGCATCGGGGAACGGCGCGCCGAACACGGCGATCGAGGAGGTGAACACCAGCCGCGGATTGTACGGCGCCCTGGCGCCCTCGAGCCGGATCGCCTCGAGCAGATAGCGAGTGCCGTCGAGATTGATGCGGTAGCCCTTCTCGAAATCGGCCTCCGCCTCGCCCGAAACGATGGCCGCAAGGTGAAAGATCAGGTCCGGCCGCTTGCCGACGAGCTGTGCCGCCACCGCCGCATCGCTGACATCGACCGCCAGCGTCTCGACCGCCCCCGCAAACGCCGGGGCCTCGGCGGCCACGATATCGGCCAGCGTCAGCCGCTCGATCGGCTTGCCGCCGACGGTGCCCGCCTTGACCAGCGCCTGGGTAAGCTTGCGACCGACCATGCCGGCGGCGCCGATGATGAGAATGTGCACGACAAGAACCCCTCGAAATTCGGCGCAGACCATACAAGAGCCGCGCCGCGGTGCAACCCGTTACGGGAACATCGCCAGCACCTTGTCCACCAGCGGCAGATATCGCGAATAGAAGGCCTCGTCCGGCTTGCCGATCGACGCCAGCGTATCGCGGGCCTTGAGCGTGATCTGCTGCGCCTCGAGGATGTCCTGCTTGTTGAGACCCTTGATGCCGCGCATCATCAGCGTCGTCGCCATCGACGTCTGCAGCCCCTGCCACTTGCCGGCGCCACGATCGAGCGTCGTCACCTCGCCCGCCGCCCGATAGGCGGCCATCGCCTTGTCGAGATTGGCGATCGCGTCCTCGTAGCCCGCGAGCCCAGCGAGCGCGTTCCCCAGATTCTCTTCATAGTCGGCCCAGTCGAGCGGCTGCACCTCGCGCGATGTCGCAGCGACCACCGCCTCATAGACGCTGACCGCACGTTTCATCGGCGCCGCATCATTAGTTTCGTCCGCCAAATGTTTGAGCGTGATGGCGAGATTGTTGCTGCTACGGACCCACTGCGCGGGCGTGCGCTCCCGCGTGTGCACCGTCAGCACCGCCTCATAGGTCTCGACCGATTTCTTGAGGTCCGCCGGCGCGTGGTTCATCTCGCCCCGCTGCTCGTAGGCGGTCGCGAGCGTGTGCATGAGCATGGCCCAGTCGAGCCAGTCGGCGCTCTTGCCCTCGGTCGCGACCGCGTCCTCGAGCGCCGCGATCGCCTCACTCAGAATGGCGTTCGCATCGGCGCGGGCCTTCACCACTTCGGGGATGTTGGTCGCGTCCGTGTTGCCCGAGGCAGCCGCGGCCATCTCGGCAGTGTCGGTCGCCGAATAGACGAAATTGGCGAGGTCGACCTTGACCGCGGCGCGATTGCTCTCAGTCACCGACCACTTGGCGGGCGCCGCCGCGTGCGTGAACACCTCGAGCGCGGCATCGAGCGCCGCAATCGCCTCGCGCAGCATCGCCTGGTCCCGCGTTCGGAGGCCAATGGTATAGAGCGCATTGCCCAGATTGTTCTGCGTCGTCGCCCACTGGATCGGCATCGCGGCGCGGCTCCGCACCTCGAGCGCGGCGCGATAGGATTTGACCGCCTCCTGCAGCATCGTGTCCTCGGCAAAGCGCTCTCCAAGAACCTGCTGCGCCTGGCCGACCCTGTCTTGCAGCTCCGCCCAACGGCTGGGATCGCCGTCGCGCGGCGCCAGCGTCTGCGCCTCGGCATAGACGGTCAGCGCCGTCTCGAGCGGCGCGTTCTGGGCGGTGTAATAGCCCTCGTCGTAGAGCGCATCGCCCTGCCCGATCTTGTAGGTCAGTGCCTCAGTCTTGTCCCAGTCCTTCACCGCGTCATAGGCTTTGCCGTAGAGCTCGGCGGCGTGCACATGGTCGAAATTGAGCAATGCCGTCGCCGCGTTCGCCGCATAGGTCGAGGCGATATCGAGCATGTCCTGCTTCAGCCGCTCGGCCTCGGCCTGCTTGCCCTTGAGCAGCGTGTCGGCACGGCCGGAGGCCTCGTCGCGATATTTGAGCGCCAGCGCGATAGCGCCCTCGGCCTCGGCGTCCTCGGCGAGTTTGGAGAGCCGCTCCAG
>JANXSI010000002.1 GCA_025352765.1 Devosia sp.
CGCGGAGGTCCGTTGATGACGGTCACCGATACGACCGGCACGGACGACGCGGTTGCGATCGTCGCGCCCAGCACGCCCAATAGCGAGAAGATTCTCAGGATCGTCGTTCCACTCACCATGCTGGTACTCGCGATCGTCGCGTGGGAGCTCTATGTCGTTCTGACCGCGCAGCCCAAATACATCCTGCCGAGCCCCGTCGACGTGGCCGGGGCGCTGTGGACCGACTGGCCGACGCTGCTGCCGGCGCTCGGCGTGACGCTGACAATCACTCTCCAGGCGCTGGCGCTTGCGCTGATCGGCGGGGTGGGGCTGGCGATCATTCTGGTGCAATCCAAGTGGATCGAGCTGGCGCTGTTTCCGTTCGCGGTGATCCTGCAGGTGACGCCGGTGGTGGCGATCGCACCGCTGCTGCTGATCTACACGCCCAACACGCAGACGGCGCTGTTGATCGTCGCGTTCCTCGTGGCGTTCTTTCCGATCCTCTCCAACATGGTGCAGGGGCTGAAGAGCGTCGACCACAATCTCCTGAACCTGTTCGACCTCTATGGGGCCGGTCGCTGGCAGCAATTGATCCATCTCAAGATCCCGGCGTCGATGCCGTATTTCCTGACGGGGCTGCGGATCGGCGGCGGGCTGTCACTGATCGCGGCGGTGGTCGCCGAGTTCGCCGCCGGGACGGCGGGGGCCGGATCGGGTCTGGCCTTCCGGCTGCTGGAATCGGGCTATCGGCTCAACATTCCTCGGCTCTATGCAGCGCTGGTGCTGCTGACTGTTACGGGTGTCGCGATCTTTGGAATTACCTCGTTCATCACCTGGGCGGTGCTGCACCGCTGGCACGAGAGCGCCGTCCGGCGCGAAAACTGATGGATATGCTTCGCAACGCATCGGTGCCCTCGGCCCTGCTTGGACGCCCCGGCGGCGGCATCGAGCGGCTTGATATCGCCATCGCCGATGGGAAAATCACCGCCCTCACCCCGTCGCAGCCGGGGCCCGGCCGTGACCTCGATGGCGGCCTCGTGCTGCCGGCGTTCGTCGACATCCACACGCATCTCGACAAGGGCCAGATCTGGCCGCGTAAGGAGAACCCGGACGGCACGTGGCTGTCGGCGCTGCTGGCGGTCGCCAGCGACCGGGTGGGCCTGTGGTCGGCGGCCGATGTCGGGCGGCGTATGGATTTTGCGCTGCGCTCGGCGTACGCGCACGGGACGGCGGCGATCCGCACGCATCTCGACTCGATCCCGCCGCAGCACGAGATCTCGTGGGCGTTGTTCGAGGAGGTCCGCGACGCCTGGCGCGGCCGCATTGAGCTGCAGGCGGTGGCGCTGGTCAGCCCCGACGTTCTGGTCGACCCCCAGGCGCTCGACGCGGTGGCGCGACGCGCCAAGGCGGCGGGCGGGTTGATGGGCGGGGCGATGACGGTGTTCGATCGCTCCAAGGAGGCGATGCTGCGGCTCGTCGACAAGGCGGGCGAGCTCGGGCTCGATATTGACCTCCACGCCGACGAGACCAACGATCCGCGCTCGCGGGCGCTCGAGCATTTGGCCGAGGCGGTGATTGAGACCGGTTATGGCGGCAATGTTCTCGCCGGCCATTGCTGCGTGCTGACGGTGCAGGACAAGGCCACGCGGGAGCGCACGATTGCCAAGGTAGCCGAGGCCGGCATCGCCATCGTGTCGCTGCCGATGTGCAATCTTTATCTGCAGGACCGGGCGCCGGGCGGCCACACGACGCCGATGCGCCGCGGGGTGACGCTGCTGCATGAGTTCCGCGCCGCCGGCGTGCCGGTCGCCATCGCATCGGACAATACGCGCGACCCGTTCTATGCCTATGGCGACCTCGATGGGCTCGAGGTGCTGCGCGAGGGCGCGCGCATCCTCCACTTCGACCATCCGCAGGACGAAGCCTGGAGCTGGGCGCGGACCGTGGGCGCGGACGCTGCGGCGATCGCCGGGTTCGACTACACGGCGAAACTCGCGGTCGGCGCGCCGGCCGACCTGGTGCTGTTTCGGGCGCGGAGCTGGACGGAGCTTTTGTCGCGGCCGCAGGCGGACCGACTCGTGCTCAGGAATGGTACGGCAATCGACACAACCCTCCCCGACTACCGGGAACTCGACGATCTGATGGAGGCCTGAGATGGACCTGACTGCTTTCCGCGCCGCGCTTGGCGATATCCCGGTCCAGGACCATCCCAAGATCGTGCTGCAAAAGAGCCGCGACCATTACTGGTACTCGCCGCGTCTCAAGGCCGAGCTCGAGCATGTGACGGCGCAGCTGGTGGTGGCGCCGCGCACCCAGGACGAGGTCAAGACGGTCCTCGCCGCCGCGTTCAAGACTGGTGTTCCAGTCACGCCGCGCGGCGCTGGCACGGGCAATTACGGGCAGGCGATGCCGCTCTCGGGTGGCGCCATCCTCGACCTCACCGGCCTCGACAAGGTGATTTCGATCGCCAAGGACCGGGTGCGGGCCGAGGCCGGGATCATCATCGAAAAGCTCGACGAGATGACCCAGGCGGCGGTGGGC
>JANXSI010000003.1 GCA_025352765.1 Devosia sp.
CTCGAGGGACGGGTGGCGGAGCGCACCGCCAGCCTCACCCGGGTCAATGCCGAACTCGACAGCGCCCGCAAGGCGGCCGACGCCGCCAACCGCGACAAGACCCGGTTCCTGGCGGCCGCCAGCCACGACCTGCTGCAGCCCCTCAACGCCGCCCGCCTCTATACCGCAACCCTCATCGAGCGCTCTGCCGGACAGGAGACCGAGGGGTTGGCGCAGGCGATCGAGGCCTCGCTAAATGCTGTGGAAGAAATCATGTCGGCGCTTCTGGACATCTCGCGGATCGACTCGGGAGCACTGCAGCCGCAGTCCGCGCCGTTCGAAATGCGCCACCTGATGCGGAAGGTGGCGGTCGAGTTCGGTCCTCTTGCCGCCAGCAAGTCGATCGAGCTCAGGCTGGTCCACTCCTCTGCCGTGGCGCTGGCGGACCGGACGCTGGTGGCGCGGATCGTTCAGAACCTTGTCTCCAACGCCATCAAGTACACCCGCCCCAACGGCCGGGTGCTGGTGGGGTGCCGGCGCCGGGGCGGACGCGTCAGGCTCGACGTGATCGACACTGGTATCGGCTTCAACCGCGATCAGCACGGGCTGCTGTTCGCCGAGTTCTCGCGACTCGAACAGGGTGCGCGCATGGCGCAGGGACTTGGGCTGGGCCTGTCGATCGTCGAACGCCTGGTGGCAGCGATGGGGCTGACGCTGGAGCTGGCGAGCGTCGAGCGCCGCGGCTCGCGGTTCTCTCTGTATCTGCCCAGGGGCAAGCTGGCGCAGCCGGAGCTGGCCGGCGGCGACCGGAACGCCGATGCCGCGAGCCTCAAGGGCCTCAAGGTGCTTTGCGTCGACAATGAGCGGGCGGTCATCGACGCGATGGAAGGGCTGCTCACCGGATGGGGGATCGATGTCCGCTCGGCCCGCTCGCTCAAGGACATCGACAAGGACGGCATCCTTGTGGGCTGGCTGCCCGACATGGTGCTGATGGACTACCACCTCGACCAGACCTCGGGGCTCGATGCGGTGGAGTGGCTCAGGCACAATATCGGCGGCCACCTGCCAGCGGCGCTGGTGACCGCCGACCGCTCGCAGGCGGTGCGCGCGCTCGCCGCCGAGCGGGGCATCCTCGTCGTCACCAAGCCGGTCAAGCCGGCAGCGCTGAGGGCCGCGATCAGTGGCCTTGCGGCACAACGGGCGGTCAGGCGGCGCTAAAACGGCGGCCCGAAAACGCTAGGAAGATTGTCTTTGTCGTGAACTCAGGGGGCGTCGGAAGGGGCGAGCAGCTGCTCGAACTGGCCCCGCTCGATGCGCGCGGAGGCGATCACGGCCTGGGTCCGGCTGTCGACGTCGAGCTTTTGCAGGATCGACGAGACGTGCGCCTTGACAGTCGCTTCCGAGATCGCGAGCTCAAAGGCGATCTGCTTGTTCATCAGGCCGTCGCTCAGCATCATCAGCACCCGGATCTGCTGCGGGGTGAGCGTCGCGAGGCGGCGGACCAGCACCGTCTGCTCGTCGCCAGCGCCCAGCCCCACCCCGTCCGGTACGGCGATGCCGCCCGAGAGGACGGTGTCGATGGCGGCGCGAATCTCGGCCGGGCCGGCGGATTTGGGCAGATAGCCGGCGGCGCCGAGTTCGAAGGTGCGGCGGATGATCTGCGGATCCTCGACGGCCGAGATGATCATCACCGGCACCTCGGGGTATTGCGCGCGCAGCAGCAGCAGGCCGGAAAACCCATGCGCTCCAGGCATGTTGAGGTCGAGCAGAACGAGGTCGCAGTCGCGATCGGCCTCGAGCGCGGCATTGAGCGCGGGCAGATCGCCGGCCTCCTCGACGCTGACGCCGACAAGCGTCTGGCGGAGCGCCGCCCGGAACAGGGGATGATCGTCGACGATGATGATGCGGCTCATGGTCTCTGACTTTAGCCTGCCCGGGCGAGCGAACCAATGCTCCTTACGGCCAAGCCGCCGGGGCGATTTTGCAAATTGCAGCGACGCTTAACCCGTTCTTTACCATGTTCTTTAACAGTGCAGGTTGAGCTCGCCCCCTCTGTTCGGGTCGGGCGATTCATTTGTTGCTTGGATCTTTCCATGGCCCGCGCGTATCCGCAAACTCCGCCGACCGACGATGAGCGCAGCCCCGGCGAGTGGCAGTCGCTGCGCCATGAACTGGTTGCGCTGCTCGACCAGGTCGACAGCCAGGTGGCGCGGTCGCGCCCGGGCTCAGCGCCCAGTGCGCGGTATGCTCCGGCTCCCGACGACACCGAGCTCCGGCACCGC
>JANXSI010000044.1 GCA_025352765.1 Devosia sp.
TTCAGTCGTGTACCAGCCGGCGAGCACGGCAATGAAGCCCGAGGGTCCCATCACCATGGCGGCGCGATGCAGCCAGCGGTTGGTATAGAGCGTCTTTCTGAACCGGGCCCACAGCGACCAGACGCCGGTGATCAGCATCAGCACGCCCAGCCCCACCATGATGCGGAAGGTGAAGAATGGGATCAGCGCGTTGGGCCGCTGGTCCTTGGGGAAATCGTTGAGCCCCTTCAGCGACGCATTGATGTCGTGCTCGAGGATGAGGCCGCCGAGCTTGGGGATCTCGATGGCATATTTCGTCTCACCCGCCGCGTCGTCGGGAATGCCGAACAGGATCAGCGGCGTGTCGGGCGTCGTGGTGTAGTGGCCCTCCATGGCGGCGATCTTGGCGGGCTGGTGCTCGAGCGTGTTGAGTCCGTGCTGGTCGCCCGCAAAGATCTGCACCGGGGTGACCAATGCCGCCATCCACATGGCCATAGAGAACATCACCTGCGCCTGCCGGTTGGTCCGGTCGCGCAGCAGGTGGAAAGCGCCGACCGCGCCGACTGCGAAGGCCGTGGTCAGGAAGGCGGCAAGCACCGTGTGGACCAGCCGGTAGGGAAACGACGGGTTGAAGATGATCTGCAGCCAGTCGAGCGGAATGAATTGGCCGGCGTCGTTAATTCCGTACCCGGCCGGCGTCTGCATCCAGCTGTTGGCCGCGATGATCCAGGTGGCGGAGATCAGCGTGCCGATGGCGACCATGGCGACCGCCATCATATGCAGCCCGTCGCCGACCCGCTTGCGTCCGAACAGCGCGATGCCGAGGAAGCCCGCCTCGAGGAAGAACGCCGTCAGCACTTCGTAGCCCATCAGCGGACCGATCACCGGGCCGACCTTGTCGGAGAAGCGGGCCCAGTTGGTGCCGAACTGGTAGCTCATGACGATGCCGGACACGACGCCCATGCCAAAGACGATGGCGAACACGGTCTTCCAATAGTCATAGAGCTTGAGGAACGTTTCGTCGTGCTTCCACAGCCAGAGCGCGTTGAGCACGGCGAGGTAGCTGGCGAGCCCGATCGAGAAGGCCGGGAAGATGAAGTGGAAGGAGACGGTGAAGGCGAACTGGAGGCGGGCCAGCAATTCCGCGGTTTGACCAAAGGACATCGGACCAGTCTCCATTCATTGCGCACTTACATAGACCTATACGGCGGGTGGTGCGACGTGGCGCAGGGACCGCGTCAACGCAACGCAGGGCAGCTTGACGCGGTTCGTTGTTCGTGTTTCGTTCACGTCAGGAGGCTGCCATGGAACAGGACGTCGATACCAGCCGGATGCACCGGGACATCTACCCGATGCCCGACGAGATCCGCGGTGCGCTCGAAGCGCGAGGTGTGATGGAGGCGTACCGGGGCCGGCCGGCTTACCAGCAGAACGACTATGTGGGCTGGATCGGCCGGGCGAAGCTGCCCGAGACGCGGGCCAAACGCCTTAACCAGATGCTCGACGAACTCGAGCGGGGCGGGGTCTACATGCATATGAAGTGGAGAAGCTGAGCCTAAGCCGGCGGCTGTCGAGCCGACTGTCATCGGGCCGCAATACTACCGACATATCGACGCGCCTATTGGGCACACTCCAAAAGGGGCTTACGATGAAACTGTTTCTGCTTGCGACCACGGCGCTGGTCGCATTTTCGGCGCCGGCATTCGCCGATCCGCTGGTTCTGAAGTCCGTCGCGATCATGCCGACCGAGGACACGCTGGCCGCTGGGCTCGCCCAGACGCCGGTCGCCGAAGGCAACTTCTCGCTCGAGAACCCGTCCAAGCTGCTGGGCTACTATGGCTACGGCAATGACGGCCCGCTGGCTGCCCCCAAGGGCGCCGTGCCGTCCAAGGACAAGCTGGTCGAGGCCACCAAGACCGAGCCCGACAAGAACACCTATCTGGTGCTCGACGGCGCCAAGGGTGCCAGCAAGAACTACAATTACGGCACGCATTTCCTCTTCCAGGGCCACGAGAATGGTCCGGTCGACAAGGATGGCGTCGCCCACGGCGCGCTGACCCGCATCAACCTCGACGCCAACGTCAAGCACCGCGTGACGCTGATGGCCGACACCGACGTCGACGGCAAGGCACTGCCGCTGATCGACGGTTCCGCCTGGGACCCCTTTGCCAAGGTTCTCCTGCTCACCTCCGAAGAGGGCGCCGAGGGCGGCGTCTGGGCCGCGACGGTCGATTTCCCGTCCAAGGTCACCGACATCTCGGGCATCACCGGCCGCGCCTCGTATGAGGGCGTGCAGGTCGACTCCGACGGCAACATCTGGCTGGTGGAAGACGCTGGCGGCAAGGGCGGCAGCTCGACCAAGAACGCCAAGCAGCCGAACTCGTTCGTCTACCGTTTCGTCCCGAAGTTCCGGGACGATCTGAGCAAGGGCGGCAAGCTGCAGGTGCTGCAGGTCCTCGACCAGTATGCGAAGCCGATCGTGTTCACCGACGGCAAGCTCAACGAGGACATCCTCGCGCCGATCCAGAAGATCCTCTACGGCTACAACTACGAACTGTCGACTCGCTGGGCCACGGTCCATGACACCGACAAGGACGGCAGCGAGCCGTTCGATGCCAACGCGCTCGCCAAGGCGGCCAGCGGTACGCCCTTCAAGCGCCCGGAAAACGGTCAGTTCCGCCCCGGCGTGAGCTTCAAGGAATTCTACTTCACCGCCACCGGCGATACCAACATCAAGACCGAGGCCGGCCTTGAGTATGGTGGGTTCGGCGGCGTGTTCCGTCTGACCCAGAAGAAGCCGTCGGCCGATACCGGCCGTATCTCGATCATCCTCAAGGGTGACCCGTCCCACACCGGCTTCGACAATCTGTCGTTCCTCGACGGTAACCAGTTGCTGATCACGGAAGACGCCGGCGACAAGCTGCACGCCCAGCGCAATGCCTTCGACTCGATGTATCTCATCGACGTCACCGCGGGCTACACGTCCAAGGATCCGATCCGCGTGCTCGCCCAGGGCCGTGACGATCAGGCCACTGCCGACACCAAGTTCGCCGGCATGGACGGCTACCAGAACGACGGCGACAACGAGATCACCGGCATCCACGTCTCGGATGGCGCGACCTCGATTGAAGGCCTGATCGGCACGACCGCGCCGACCCCGTTCGAGAACGGCTGGCGCGTGTTCTATACCCGCCAGCACGGCCGCAACGTCACGTTCGAAATCACCAAGAAGTAAGTTCGAACGTCTCGATCTCCAGAGGCCCGGCCGGGGTCCCCCCTGGCCGGGCTTTGTTTTTGTCCGCGCTTGCTCGTGACGCGCCGCGCGTCTCGCGCCTCAGCTTCCCATCGTGAAGGGCAGATCGATAACGGCCGTCTTGTCCGACGCGATATCGTGGATGGTGTATTCCAGGGTGTACTGGCCGGGGTCGGCACCCGTCAGATCGAGCGTCAGCGTCAGCATGAACTCGTGGTTCTTGGCGTGGCTGTTGAGCGCCAGATGCGAGAACCCCTTCTGCTCGCTGAGCACGGCGCCATCGGCCGACTTGACCGCGAGGTCGACATCGAAACCGAAGTCGAAGGTTCCGTCACCCTTGTCCTTCCAGCCATAGGCGACCGGTTCGGCATAGACGACGAGCTTTTCGCCGGGCTTGAACGGGGTATCGGGCCGCGCCGTGTACATGCCGTAGGCAGCAGGCGGTTCGCTCACGAAGAAGGCATGGGTGAAGCCCAGTGGAGTCTTGTCCCACACGGCATCGGCCGCCAGCTGCGCCTGGGCCAGGTCGTCAAGGCTCTGAGCCAGGATGGGCAAGGGTTGCAGCAAGGCAAGGAACGCAAGTGATCCGAGGAGAATGTGTTTGTTCATGCAGGGGGTCTCCGGTGACGCTGTGATCCGATAAGCCAGCCGGAGCCGAGGCGAGTCAATGGCCAGGCCGCCGAGGCGAAGCCCTCGCTTGCGCCAAGGCGGGGCGGGCACGAAAAAGCCCGGGCGACCGGGCTTCTTGCGTTCAGCAATAAGGAGATTGGCTCCGCGACTTGGACTCAAGTCATTGTCCATACAGCACATTCTATCCGAAAACGTCGTTTTTCCTAACGTTGCTCCTAATTTGCGTGTAGTTTGCTCGTCCATAGCGGACAATCCGTCCACGACAGCGCAGCCCGCGGTTAGGAGCAAGGTTAGGATCACCATGGCTCGAAATCTACTGACGGCAATCGAAATCAAGAATAGCTCCAAGCCAAAACTTCGGGACGGTGACGGCCTATGGCTGCACACCAGTAGTGCTGGAAATCGATACTGGGTTTACATCTACATTCGCCGGGGGCGTCGGCGCGAAATGGGGCTTGGCGCTTGCGGAAGCGGGACTGGTCACGTTTCCCTCGCAGCGGCCAGGGTGAAAGCCGATGAGATTAGAACGATACTTGGGCGGGGAGGCGACCCCTTCACCGAAATGGAAGAGCGGAAGGCTGTACCTGCCAAGCCGTTGACGTTTGGTCAGGTGGCTGACGAGTACATCGATGCGATGAAGTCTGAGTGGCGCGGCGACAAAACCGAGGCCGCCTGGCGTCGATTTGCGGACGTGTACGCGAAGGCGTTGCGCAAGGTTGAGATCGCTGAAGTCACGACCGACGATGTCTTGAGGGTTTTGCGTCCGCTTTGGCACGAGAAGCCGGAGACGGCCAGCAAGGTGCGTTGGCGAATTAAGAGCGTCCTGGACCACGGACGGGCTAGAGGCCTTCGCGCGGGAGATAATCCTGCAGAGTGGCGAGGACACCTAGATCAGATACTCCCGGCGCCCGAGCTACTCAAAAGCGGTCACCGGGCGGCGATGCCCTATGCCAACATTCCGGATCATGTTTCCAGACTTCGCGAGGGAAGGGGCGTCGGCGCGCGCGCTCTCGAGTTCACGATCCTAACTGCCGCCCGCAGCGGCGAGTCTCGAGGAGCGCTGTGGAGCGAAATGGACTTGGCGGCCAAGGTGTGGACGATACCGGCCGATCGCATGAAGGAGGCCAAAGAGCATCGCGTGCCGCTAAGCGATGCCGCTATTGCTATTGTGGAGGGCATGGCATCCCTCCGACAGTCAGATCTCGTATTTCCCGGCGCCAAAGCAAACCGGCCGATCAGCGACATGACGATGGCAAAGGCGCTCAAGGCCGCTGGCGGCAAAGGCTTCACAGTCCATGGGTTCCGAAGCGCGTTTCGCGACTGGGCCGCCGAGGAGACCTCCCATCAGCGCGAGGTCGCGGAGGCCGCCTTGTCGCATGCCGTTGGTGGCGCCGTCGAGCAGGCCTACCGCCGCGGTGACGCGCTGGCCAAGCGCCGCGTCCTGATGGACGATTGGGCAAAATACGTCGGGGGCGCTAATGGCCAAAATCAAGTTTGACCTCATCGCCGTTGAGATTGATCGACTGATCAATCACGGTCTACGACCGGAGGCGAAGGCATTAGCACTAAAGCATCTCGCGGCCGGCACCGCTGGCAGCGAGATGCAAAAACTGGCCGCACTGCTATTTGGCGCCAAAAAAGGGCGCCAGGCGACAGGTCCATATAAGTGGCTCGAAATCGGAAATGACAATCAGGAACTAGAGTCGGCCGGGGTGGCTTACGCCACACGGATTGTCACCCTCGCCGAACGCTACCGGCGCAGCGAGAAACACATCGAGGCCTGCCTGGCGCTCTATTCGAAGGGGTTGGCTGCTTCCCAATAGCCCGCCCTACGCAAATGCCATGTTTGACTAGGTAACATCACGGACAGTATGGCCGTAGCGTTCATGCACACCAAGAAAACGGAGTGCGCAAATGAACGACAACCAGCTCATCATCTCGCTCAACGACGTCGCGAAACTGACCAGCCTGTCACGTACCGCCATCAATCGGCTTCGGGCTGCCGGAGCGTTCCCGGTTGCAGTGCCCCTCGGCGAGCGCCGGGTTGGCTTTGTTCGAGCCGAGGTTGAGGGATGGATCAAAACGCGCATTCATGCGCGCGATTCTCAGGTGGCGGCATGAGTGTCCCCGCCAACGATAACAAGACAACGTACCGCACGGCCTTCTCCGGCGATAACGAGTGGTACACGCCAGCGAAGTATGTCGAAATGGCCCGCGACGTCATGGGCGGCATCGACGTAGACCCGGCTAGCAACGCAACGGCGCAGGCCGTGGTGAAGGCCGAAACCCACTACACCGCCGAAACCAACGGCCTCGATAAGGATTGGCACGGCCGGGTATGGATGAACCCGCCGTATGCGCAGCCCCTCATTTCGAAATTCTGCATGAAGTTGCTGGCCGAGGTTGCGGAGAAACGGGCGACACAGGCAATCGTCCTCACGAACAACAGCACGGACACCGGCTGGTTTGCCGCCCTCTGCGGAGCCGCTTCAGCCACCTGCTTCACTCGAGGCCGAATACGTTTCGTGTCCCCCCGCAGAGGCACAAACTCTCCAACGCAGGGCCAAACGTTCTTTTATTTTGGCGACCGCGCAGACCACTTCCACGCGGTCTTTCGAGAGGTCGGGCATGTCATGGTGCAGCGACCCCCGCCCGTCCAACTGGCCGCCTAGGTCGTTCCCAATCAATCATCAAAGGAAGCGCCAATGCGCATCATTGCAATCCGCCCGGAGCCACCGGGCGGATACTCAACCGTCGTCGCCAGGTTCGACGCCCAAATCACCGACGACGTTGCTCTCTATGGCCTCGCACTGAAGCGGGCCCCTGACGGCAACTTCAAGGCCGGCGCCCCCAATCTCCGCGGCGGCCGCAGCGCGACATTCACTGCATCGTTCCGAGACCATCTCACCGCTGCAGCGGTCGAGGC
>JANXSI010000054.1 GCA_025352765.1 Devosia sp.
TCGAGACCCAGCTTCAAGGAAGCGGCTGATGTCCAAGACCACCCCCGGAACCCTCCACCTCACCCAGCTAGGCATCGCCTTTGCGCTCCATCCCTACGACTACGACCCCGATGCGGCGCGGGTCGGGTTGCAGGCGGCCGAAGCGCTGGGGCTCGATCCGGCGGAACTGTTCAAGACGCTGATGGCCGAGGTCGACGGCAAGCCGGTGTGCGTGGTGGTGCCGTCCGACGCCGAAGTGTCGATGAAAAAGCTCGCCGCCTGCTTTGCGGGAAAGTCGGCGCAGATGATGAAGGTCCCCGATGCCGAGCGGCTGACCGGCTACAAGGTCGGCGGCATCGGCCCGTTCGGGCAGAAGCGCCAGATCCCGACCGCCTTCGACGAAACGGCGGAACTGTTCGACCGCATCTACATCAATGCCGGCCAGCGGGGCCTGATCCTCAGCCTTGCCCCGGCGGACGCGGTGCGGGCCGCCGAGGGCAAGCTGGCCGATCTCACCGCCTGAGCCCTCTCGCGTCTGTCACACGGCTCGGCTAGTCTGGGTCGGCGCGGGAGGAGGGTTCCGTGAAGATTCTGGTGGTTGCCGACATCCACTATGCCCTGAAGCAGCTCGACTGGCTGGTCGAGACAGCGCCGGGCTATGACCTGGTGATCATCGCCGGCGATCTGCTCGACATCAGTTCGATGGTCGATGCCGGGACGCAGATCGTCGTGGTGCTCAAATATCTGAAGCGTCTGCGCCAGATCACCCGGGTGCTGGTGTGCTCGGGCAATCACGATCTCGACGAGGCCGGCGACAATGGCGAGATGGTCGCCGGCTGGCTCGAGGCGGCGCGGCGCCTGGCGGTGCCGGCGGATGGCGACACGCTGGTCGTCGGGGACCTCCTGATCACCATCTGCCCCTGGTGGGACGGCCCGCTGACCCAGCAGGCAATTGGCCGGCAGCTCGAGGCCGCCGCCCCGCAGCGCCGTGGCCGCTGGCTCTGGGTCTATCATGCGCCGCCGCCCGATTCGCCGGTCAGCTGGTCCGGCCAGCGCCACTATGGCGATGCGGCGCTGATCGGCTGGATCGCCCGCCACCATCCCGATTTCATCGTTTCGGGCCATGTGCACGAGGCGCCCTTTGCCCGCAACGGCTCGTGGGTCGATCGCATCGGCGACACCTGGCTGTTCAATGGCGGCCGGCAGATCGGCGAGATCCCCACCACGATCGCCATCGACACCGAGGCGATGGAAGCGGCCTGGTTCTCGCTCGAGGGGGCCGAAAGCGTCAAACTCGACGCGCCGCTGGCGCGACCGATCCCGCCGCTGATGGCTTTGCCCGACTGGCTCGACCGGCCGCCGCACCTGACCGCTGGCTAGGTTCGCGAATCCGTCTTGCCGCTCGGGCCGAGCCGCACCGCCGGCCGCTGCCGCTGCACCAGCGCGTCGAGCACCTCGTCGACCATGCCCAGATGGTCGCTGCGGTCGGCGAACTGCCGCTTGATGTCGGCGAGGTAAGTGGTGGCGTCGGTCAGCCGGCGCGCCAGAATGGTCGAGACGTGGAAGCTGATCTCCTTGTGGCTCTGGAGCAGCGCACGGGCATTTTCGATGCGGAATGCCGTGGTCTCGGTGACGGCACGGACCGTGGCGGTATGCGGGCCGCCGAGCAGCGCCGCGATCTCACCGAAAATCGCGCCGGGCAACGTGGTCTCGGCCACCTGCGTGTCGCCGCGCAGCACCTCGACGTCGCCGACCGCGAGGATGAACATGCGGTCGGACGCCGGACCCTCGGCGATCAGCACCTCACCCGGCTTGAAGCGGTCGAGCGGGAACCCGTCGCAATAGGCCAGCACCGACTGGACCGACAGATCGTTCGACATCAGCGTTCCCCGGATGGCACCCCCGGCGATCATGCGTCGAATGCCGGCGCCGCGCAATATTGCGGCGGCACGGCAGGCATGCGCGGCGCGGCCACAGCCCGGGCCGCAGATATATTCCATCACAATATTTTATGGTACGAAAACGAACACAGGGAAGTGGAGGTTGCACAAAAACCCATGTTCTTCGGGCTTTCCTTGCCGATTTTGCTAAAATTATATTAATTCCGTAAAGGTATGTAATAGGTTCGAGCGTATCCGATTGGCAAAATCGGATGCCAGGAAGCTCGCAATGTCCATCAAACTCAGACTTAGTCTCGTTCTCACCACGCTCGCTGTCGCGCTGATCCTGATCGGCGGAGCGGGCTATTACGGCCTGCGACAGATGTCGCTCAAGACCCAGACCATCGTCGTCGATCGGGTGATCCCGCTCGAACAACTGACATCGGTGCGGGCGGATTATCTCTCGGTTGCCGACCAGACGCTCAAGGTCGCGGCAGGAGCGCAAACCGGGGAGGCCGCAACGCTGGCCGTCGCAGCGGTCCGCAGCGCCGCCGCCAAGGACTGGGCCGCCTATCTCGCCACCTATCTGACGCCCGAAGAAGCCGGCATCGCCGAAGACGCCAAGGCCGCTATGGCGGCGTCCGACGTCGATCTTGACCGGCTTGCAACGATGCTCAAGAGCCAGGACCTGACAGCAATTATCGGCTTTGCGCGGTCGGGTCTCGACGGCGCCATTGACCAGGTGGTCGAAAAGCTCAGCGCGCTGGTGGACCTTCAGGTCCGGGTTGCGCACGATGAATTCAGTGCTGCCGAAGCGATCTCTGCCAACATGACCATGGTCATGGCGGTGCTCGCTGCCCTGTCGCTGGCCGCCGTCGGCTACGGCACCTTCACGGTGTTGCGCCGCGTCGTCGGACCGCTGCACCGGATGGAAGCGGCGATGCGCGGCCTTGCCTCTGGCGACCTCACGCTCGACGTGCCGTTTGCCGGCCGCCGGGACGAGATCGGCGCCATGGCGGCGGCGGTCCAGACCTTCAAGGATGCCGGGATCGAAAACGTCCGGCTCGCAGCCGAAACCGATGCGGCCCGGGCGCTCGCCGAGCAGACCCGCGTCGCCAACGACGCCGAGCGGGCGCGCACCGAGGCCGAGCGGCAGATCGTCGCCCAGCACCAGGCGGACGCCGTCACGGCACTCGGCGAGGGGTTGGGCAAGCTGGCCGACGGGCAGCTCATCCCGATCGAGATCCCGTTCGAGGGCGATCTCGAGGCGGTGCGCGGGGCCTATAACCAGACCGTCGACAAGCTGACCTCGATCGTCACGCAACTGCGCTCGACGTCGGCTTCGGTGAAGTCGGCGACCGGCGAGATCCTCGTGGGTGCCAACGACCTCGCGGAACGCACCACCAAGCAGGCCGCGGCGATCGAGGAGACCTCGGCCGCCATGGAGCAGCTCGCCGCAACCGTCACCGACAACGGCAAACGCGCTGACTCCGCCAGCAGCAAGGCGCAGGCTGTCTCGGCTGCCGCCGAGCAAGGCGGCAAGGTGATGATCGAGGCGACCGCGGCGATGGAGCGGATCACCGCGTCGTCGACCAAGATCTCCAACATCATCGGCATGATCGACGACATCGCCTTCCAGACCAACCTCCTAGCGCTGAACGCATCGGTCGAAGCGGCGCGGGCGGGAGACGCCGGCAAGGGCTTTGCGGTGGTGGCGGTCGAGGTCCGCCGCCTCGCCCAGTCGGCGGCCAGTGCGTCGAGTGAGGTCAAGGTGCTGATCGAGCAGTCGGCGACCGAAGTGCGGACCGGATCGAAACTGGTGGCCGACGCCGGCGAACGGCTCACCGCCATGCTCGACGGGGTACGCGAGAACACCGTTCTGATCAACGGTATCGCCGCCGCCAGCCAGGAGCAGTCCTCGGCGATCGCCGAGGTCACCACCGCGATCCGCGACATGGACCAGATGACCCAGCATAACGCCGCACTGGTTGAGGAAACCAATGCCGCCATCGAGCAGACCGAAGGTCAGGCCAACGAGCTCGACCGCATCGTCGAGATCTTCGTTGTCGACGATGTTGCCCCGCGGCAGCGCGAACCCGTGACGCGGCGCACCGCAGTGTCGCGGCCGGTGAAGACTGCGCCAATTCGCGGCCGCGCGGCGTCCAACTATCTCAGCCGCGGCAATGCTGCCCTGAAGCAGGAATGGAGCGAGTTCTGATGAGCGCCATGATGTCCGATTTCGACCTCAGGGCGGCGGCCAGATCGATCGTTCCGGTCAGCCAGTTCGTGACCTTCACCTGCAGCAACCGCTCCTTCGGCGTCGACATCATGTCGGTGCGCGAAATCCGCAGCTGGTCGCCGACCACGGCGCTGCCTTCACAACCGCGGGGCGCCAAGGGCGTGCTCGATATTCGCGGCAGCGTGGTGCAGATCTACGACCTCGATGAACTGCTGGGCGGTCCGGGGCTCGCCCGCGACGGCAACGCCGGCCGCGTGGTGCTGGTGGCGACGCTGGGGACCGAGGATGTCGGCATGCTGGTCGACACGGTCTCCGACATCATCTTCGCGCGGGCCGAGGAACTGCTTGCGGTACCGCGGGCGGGGAGCGGGACCGGGCCGGCCATGGTGTCCGCCCTGGTCAAGAACGAAGACCGGCTGATCGGTATTCTCGACCTCAAGGCGCTGTTCCCCTCGACCGGTCCGTCCGGTTCACCGGAGGCCTGAGAGTGGACGCCGATCAACTCGACTTTTTCGTCGGCGACCCGGCGGCGCTTCCCCGGCGCTGGGCCACCCGCGGTCCAAACAGGCGGCCGCTGGCCGTGCGCCAGCCGACCGTGGCGGAGATGGACCGCGAATTCGAAGCGCTCCGGGAGTCACTGTCGCGCTACCGGGTGATCGGCGAGGTCCTGTGGCTTGGTGATCTGCCGGCGGGGGCCGTCGATGTGACCATCGCGCGCGCCATGATCAAGCGGCTCCTCTGGCTGCTGCAGGCGCTGGCCGACGCGCGCGGCGGCTGAGCAGACAATTCCCGCCTCGGCTTCGGCTCAGGCGGGCCGGCTGAGCTCCTCGCCCTCGAAGCGAGCGATCCAGTCCAGACTTTCGGCGTCGGCCAATCTCGCCGTTCGAGGCGCGACGGCGCTGGCCGGCGCCGGATCCTTTCCCAGCCCGACGAGAATGCGGGCGAGGGCCGCTCCGGGATCGGCCGAGAGCTCTTCATAGCTCAGCCGCAGCGGCGTGATCTGCTGGCTCTGAAACCACGGGTCCCAGGCCGCATCGTCCGCCACCGCCTCGGCGACGAACGCGGCGAGACGCGCGCCATCATAGACCGCCGGCTGGGCGGGCGCCGTGCGCTCGCGCTCGCTGCCATCGGCGGCACGGTGCCAGAGGCCCGTCTGCTCGGCCTTCAGCCGCGACACCGCCTGCGCCACCTTGTTGCGGCGCGACAGATGCACATAGAGCGGGGCGCCGAAGGCCCGTTCGAAGCGGGCCGCATCGGTGGCGCAATCGGGGAACAGCGGCGCGAGCCGGGCCATCAGGTCCGCGACGCTCGACCACATGATCCGGAGGCCGAAGGTGCCCGTGTCATCGGTGCCGTGCCGGCGTACCGCCTCGAGATAGTCCCGATCGAACGCGCTCCCCTCGCCCGGCGGGACGCCGAACTGCTCGGCGTAGTACGCGATCGACTGCTGGCGGTAGAACGACGCCGGCCGGCCGGCGACACCCGACTCGGTGAGCAGGTCGCACAGCAGCGTGCTGCCGCTGCGCGGCGTGGCGCAGAGGATGACGGCGGCCAGCGCCACTAGGCGGCGAGGCTCGTGTCCTGGGCGACGCCCAGCATCAGGTTGAGGTTCTGCACCGCGGCGCCCGAAGCGCCCTTGCCGAGGTTGTCGTAGACGGCGACCAGTGCGGCCTGCGCCCTGGCGTCATTGGCAAAGACGTGCAGCCGCATGCGGTTGGTGTTGTTGTAGATCTCGGGGTTGAGCTCGGGCAGCCGCTCGGCCTCGGCCAGCGCCGCCACCTCGACGAAGCCGCCCTCGATGGACGCAAAATGGTCGGCGATCGCGGCGTGGAGATCGGCGCCGGTCGGGACCTTTTCCAGCGTCCACAACTGCAGCGGCACGATGGTGATCATGCCCTGCGCGAAATTGCCTACTGCCGGGGTGAACAGCGGCGTGCCCTTGAGCTTGGCGTAGGCCTCGAGCTCGGGCAGATGCTTGTGCTTGAAGGTCAGCCCATAGGGCATGAACTCGTTGGCGCCGTCCCCCGCCGCTTCGTAGTCGGCGATCATCGACTTGCCGCCACCCGAATAGCCGGAAATGCCGTGCGTGGTGACCGGATAGTCGGACGGGATGAGCCCCGCGTCGATCAGCGGCCGCAGCACCGCGATCGAGCCCTGCGGCCAGCAGCCGGGATTGGCGACGCGTTTGCTCGCGGCGATGAGGCCGGCCTGCGCCTTGTCCATTTCGGCAAAGCCGTAGGCCCAGCCGGGCGCGATGCGGTGGGCGCTCGAGGCGTCGATGACCTTGGTGGTGTCGTTGTCGATCAGCGAAACGCTTTCCTTGGCCGCATCATCGGGCAGGCAAAGGATGGCGACGTCCGCGAGGTTCAGCAGGCGCTTGCGTTCGCTCAGATCCTTGCGCTTGTCCTGGGCGATCGAGATCACCTCAAGGTCGCGCCGGCCGGCCAGCCGGTCGCGGATCTGCAGACCCGTCGTTCCCGCTTCGCCGTCGATGAAGATCTTTGCGACCATGATGGACTCCGGTGGGCTCGCTGCGCCGCACATATAGAAGTTCAAACCGGCGATGTGTAGAGAGGATGACGGAGGAGTGCATGGCCTACGATTTCATCATCGCCGGCGGCGGGTCGGCGGCCTCGGTCGCGGCGATGCGGCTTGTCCGCGAGTTCGGCTTCCGGGTGCTGATGCTGGAGCGCGGCCCGAAAAGCACCAACCGCATC
>JANXSI010000071.1 GCA_025352765.1 Devosia sp.
CTCGAGGCCTATGGCCGCGACGTCGGCCAGTTCCTCAATTTCCTTGCCGGCCACACCGGCGGCGCGGTGTCGATCGCAACGCTGCGCGAGATGCGCACGGCGGACCTCCGCGCCTTCATGGCCAAGCGCCGCGAGGGCGAGATCGAGCCGCGCTCGCTCGCCCGGTCGCTCTCGGCCATCAAGAGCTTTTTCCGCTTCCTGGAGCGCGAAGGCATCGTCTCGACCGAGGCGCTCAACACCGTACGGACGCCCAAGGCGAAGAAGTCGCTGCCCAAGGCGCTGACCGTGCTCGAGGCCAAGGCGACGATCGCGACCACGGCGGACCTCGAGGACCGGCCCTGGGTCGCGGCGCGCGACATGGCGGTGCTGTCGCTCTGCTATGGCGCGGGACTGCGTATCTCGGAGGCGCTGGCGGTCAGCCGCGCCGATCTCGACAGCGCCGCGCTGCGGGTCACCGGCAAGGGCGGCAAGACCCGGCTGGTGCCGCTGATCGATGCGGTGCGCCAGTCGGTCGAGGCGTATCTGAAGCTCTGCCCGTTTCCGCTGACCCCGACGCAGCCGCTGTTTCGCGGCGTCAAAGGCGGCGTGCTGTCGCCGCGGCTGATCCAGATGCGCGTGGTGCAATTGCGCTCAGCGCTCGGCCTGCCGCAGAGCGCCACGCCGCACGCGCTCCGCCATTCGTTCGCCACGCACCTGCTCGGCCGCGGCGGGGACCTGCGGGCCATCCAGGAACTGCTCGGCCACGCCTCGCTGTCGACCACCCAGATCTACACCGGCGTCGACACCGACCGGCTGCTCGAAAGCTATCGGGCGGCTCATCCGCGGGGCTGAGACATCCTCATCTGCGCCCGCTTTACAGCGTTCGTGCCGAGGCGTATCGATCGCTCATGATCGCTCGCATCCTTATTATTGCGAAACTTATTACCGGCTCCTTCGGGACCGGTGCGCGCGGCTGACCCCCTCACGTAACCGGCCCCGCCATCAGGCGCGGGTTGATCCGGGAACTGAGCGGCGGGGCAAGACAACGGACCCCGATGACTTCCGCTTCCACTCCAGCCGCTCGCACCTCAAACGCCCAACTGCTCGGCGTTGCCTTGGCGTTCCTTGGGGCCGCTTTCTTTGCCACCAAGGGCATCGTCATCAAGCTGGCGATGGCCGACGGCATCGACCCGGTCACCACGCTCACCTGGCGGATGCTGGTGGCGGTGCCGATATTCGTCACCGTCGGCCTGATTGGCTACCGACGTGAACTGACGACCCCGGGCGCCCGGACACCGGTCCTCGACCGCACCACGCTGCTGCAGGCGGCTGGCGTCGGCATCCTCAATTACTACCTCGCGAGCCTCCTCGACTTTTCGGCGCTGAGCTACATCACCGCCCAGCTCGACCGGCTGATCCTGCTGACCTACCCGTTCTTCGTCGTGCTGTTCGGCGCCATGTTCTTTCGCCGCAAGGTCACGCCGCTGATGATCGGATCGCTGGTCGTTAGCTATTTGGGCATCGTGCTGATCTTTGCGCGCGATTTCTCCGTCGAGGGCGACAACGTGCTGCTCGGCTCGGCGCTGGTGTTCGGCGCCGCGCTGATCTACGCGGCCTACAACATCATGGCCAAGCCGCTGATCGACAAGATGGGGCCGCAGTTCTTCACCTCGGTGGCGATGAGCGCCGCGGGACCGGTGGTGGTGCTGCATTTCTTCCTCAGCCATCCGGTGAGCGCGCTGGCGGTCGACGGCCATGGCCTCCTGCTGATGCTGGCCATCGGGACGATTTCGACCGTGGTTCCGGCCTATTGCATCTCGGCAGGGATCGGCCTGATCGGCCCCGAACGGACGGCGATGATCGGCAACATTTCGCCGGTCGTGACCGTCGGCCTCGCCGTCGGCATCCTCGGCGAAGCCTTCACCGTCTGGCATGCGGCGGGGACCGTTCTGGTGCTGCTGGGCGTCTGGCTGTTCGGCCGCAAGGGCAAGGTGAAGGTGCCCGAGGTGGACGTGGAGCCTTAGGCCCTGAGCCAATTGAAGCGTGACCCTGCCCTGTCGGTCGACCTAGTTGGCGGACAGCAGCAGCGTCATCGGACTCTTGCGCGAGGCGATGAAGCCCCGATGTGCATAGAACCTCGTCGCGGCTTCATCGATGGCGTGAACCAGGATGCCGCGAAGACCGATATGCTCGGAGGCCATTCGGACATGCGCAATCGCGTCACGCAACAGGGCCTGGCCGAGTCCCTGACCCTGGTACCTGAGATCAATGGCGAGACGGCCCAAGAGGGCGACTGGAATTGGATCGGGCATATTGCGCGAGATCGACCCGGGAGCTTCACCAACGGCAATGCCGCCGGCCGACAGGCAGTAGAAGCCGACGACAACAAGCTCTTCGGTGGCCAGCACGAACGTTCGCGATGCGCCATTGGCGTGATTTAATGGCGCGCGTCGCTTCAGCCAGTCGTCAAGCAACGGTTGGCCACTATTGAAGGCATGCAGGACGTGATCCGGCCCAAGAGCCTGCGGTGCGAGCAGCACTCAGCGCGTCACCCACGGCGTCGGGGCCTCCATCATCTGGGCATGGCCTTCGCCGCTTGCCGGCTGGTCAAGCACCTCAAGATAGAAGTCGTAGGTTTCCTGGTCGACTAGCAACAAGGCCTGATCGGCGAGTGCGTCTTGTGCCGCAGCTACCGACGCGTCGATCATGAACTCCGAGCGGTTCTTACCCCGGATTTGAGCCGCCCGATCGATCAGATCGCGCGATTCAGGGCTGATCCTGAGGTTGATGGACTGGCTGGCACTCTTGGGCTTGTGGACGGCAGACGTGACCATGACGATCTTCCCGCGTTGTATCTACGTTGTAGAGACACGTCGGTAGGCTGTCAAATATGGATCGCGCCGTCGCCGCACATGAGCGCCGCTTCGCGGATCGCTTCGCTGAGCGTCGGGTGGGCGGCGGTGGTGCGGGCCAAGTCTTCGGCCGAGCCGCCGAACTCCATCAGGAGGGTCAGTGCTTCGATCATTTCTGACGCCGCATGGCCGATGATATGGGCGCCCAGCACCTGGTCGGTCTCGACATCGGCAAGGATCTTGACGAAGCCCTGCGTTGCCAGCATCGCCTTGGCGCGACCGTTGGCGGTGAACGGGAATTTGCCGACTTTGTAGTCGATGCCGGCGGCCTTGAGCTCGTCCTCGGTTTTGCCAACCGAGGCGATCTCGGGGTTGGTATAGACCACGGCGGGCATCGCCCCGTAATTGACGTGCCCGGCCTGACCGGCCAGCAGTTCGGCAATCGCGATGCCCTCGTCCTCGGCCTTGTGCGCCAGCATCGGCCCGACGATGACGTCGCCGATCGCATAGACGCCCTCGACGCTGGTCTTGTAGTGCGCATCGGTGCGGATCCGGCCGCGCTCGTCGAGC
>JANXSI010000079.1 GCA_025352765.1 Devosia sp.
CTGGAGCAACCCTGCCCGTCATCCGCGGCGCTTGCGGCGCAGGCGGGGCGGCCATAACTCTGCGGTGGGGCAGCATGGAGGCACGATGACCAATCCCTGGGTCTTCGGTTACGGCTCGCTGATCTGGAATCCCGGCTTTGCGTTCCTGCAGTCGGAAAAGGCGCTGCTGCGCGGCGCTCACCGGTCGCTGTCGATCTACTCGCATCGCCATCGCGGCACGCCCGAGACGCCGGGACTGGTGTTCGGGCTCAGTCGCGGTGGGTCATGCCTGGGCGTTGCCTTCGAAGTCGACGCCAAAATCTGGCCGGAGGTGTTCGTCTACCTGCAGGAGCGCGAGCAAGACCGCGGCGTCTATCGCGAAGCCTGGCGCAAGGTCACCCTCGCCAGCGGCCGGCGCGTCGAGGCTCTGACCTACCTCGTCGACGAGCGGCATCCGCAATTCGCGGGCCATCTCGATATCGCCGAACAGGTTCGGCTGGTCACCAGCGGAACCGGCCAATCGGGCCGCAACATCGAATATGTCCGCAACACCGCCCGGCATCTTCAGGCGCTCGGTATCCAGGATGCAGTTTTGCTGGAAATCGTCGCAGTGCTCGACAGAGACGCGCCCCGGATGGGCGTCTAGGCGGCCGAAAGCCCCGTGACCGGCTCGGCCCCCTCGAGGTCCCACACGGTGGTCATCCGCGACAGGTCGTCGTCGCCGCCTTCAACGGCAAAGACCCGATCGGCGGTCTCAAGGGCCAGGCGGAAGCGCGAGCGGCTGGCGGCATCGTGGACGACATCGTCGGCCGAGCCGACCCACATCGGCATGGTGCCGCGGGCCAGCATGAAGAGGCCGCCGGCGGTCAGCATGAAGCTCTCGAGGCGTTCCGGCGTCAGGGCGTAGAATCGTCCCGACCGCCCGCGCCAGTTGACCTGGCGCGGCAGGGCCGGACTTGCCGTTCGGCGGTTCGCTAGCGCTGCCATGACTGCCATTCCCCAGCTCCCTCAGAGGAACAAAAGTGGAACAAATTGGAGTCAAAGTCAAACTCAATTTGTCAGACTGTCTATATCTATGGTCTCGTTCGCAGGAGCCGTCAATATGTAGTGGGGCTAGCCGGCGTCAGCCCCATTGGCTTGCGTTGCCGCCTCAAGCCGAGCGAGGAACGCCGGGGTCAGCGGTCGTTTGAGGCCAGCCGCCACGTCCTCGGCGATCATGCGGGTCGTCTCCGTCTCGATCACCTGTTTCAGCCGGGCCGCAAAGGCCGCCGGCTCAAGGCCGGGAGGGATCGCCGGAAGGTAGCGGGCGCGGGCCGTTCCCGGCCACATGACCCCGGTATTGCGGCCCCAATAGAGCCCCGACGTCAGGGCCACCGGCACCACCGGCACATCGAGCGCGCCGTACAGCCGGACGATGCCCTGCCGGTAGTCGGCATCGGCCAGCGGCGCCTTCCGCGTGCCTTCGGGGTAGATGACGATCCGGCAGCCGCGGTCGAGCGCCGCGCGGGCATCCTTCAGCATCTGCGGGATGGCGAGTGCGCCGAGGCGCCGGTCGATCGAGATGGTGTCCATCGACTGCGCCGCCCAGCCGAAGAACGGAATGTCGATCAGCTCGCGCTTGGCGATGAAGGCTGGCCGCTGTGCGGCCGGCAGCAGGGCGAAGATATCCCAGTCGCTCTGGTGCTTGCTGGCAATGATCGCGGCGCCGGGCGGGACGTTCTCGACCCCCTCAACGACAGTCTTGATGCCGACGATCGCCCCCAGCAGGGCGACGTTGGAGTTGCGCCAATACATTGAGATGGCCCAGCCGAGCCGAGTGCGGCGGCGCCAGATCACGGCAATCAGGCCGACCGCGATGGCCAGGATCACGGTCTGCCCGATGAACAGCGCGTAGAACACCGCGGTTCGAACAGTTTGAACGGCTCTCAATGGCTTCTCCCCCGGGGACCCGTGAATGTGCCGGGGACGACCCGGCCGGTTGTCGCCCGTCAGGACGTCTGTGTCAGGAAACGCCGCACCGTCGTCCGCGACGTGATGGCCGTCAGCGCCGCGATCACCGGCACGACCGCAAAGATTCCGCAGATCCCGTCGACCCCCAGCGAGAAACGGCCAAACAGGAACCCCAACTGCGCGCTGGCCTGATCGGGCATGATCGAGCCGGCAGCGCCGGCAACGAGAAAGAAGAACAGCACCGCGCCCACTCCGCCCACGACGCCGCCGCGAAACCCGAGCGACAGGAAGCGGCCCTGGAATTCGCCGGCAATGAAGCTGTTGGAGGCCCCGATGAAGTGCAGCACGTCGACGATCTCGCGGTTGGACGCCATCGTGCCGCGCGTCGCAAACACCACGGCGAGCACTGTTGCCAGCACGATCAGCGCCAGCACCAGGATGCCCGAGATCACCAGCGTTCCGGCCATGGTATTGAGCTGCTGCCGCCAGGCGGCGTGGGTTTCGAGCGAGGCGCCCTTGATGCTCGCAAGATCGCGCGACAGCATCGACAGATCGACGCTCTTGGGATCGCCAAGCTGCACGACCACCAGCCGCGGAATGTCGATGGTGCTGAGATCGAGCCCGGCGCCCAGCCATGGCTCGAGCAGTTTCTCACTGTCGGCGAGGCTGAGCGCGTGCGCTTCGGCCACCCCGGGCGTTGCTTCGGCGAGCGAAATGGCGGTGCGCAGATTGCTGTCCATCACCTCGCCCTCGACCGGGCGAATCTGAATGGTGACCTCGCGGCCGACATCGGACGACCAGGCGATCGCCGATTTCTGAACGAGCACCACGCCGCCCAGGGTGACGCCGCTGAGGAACGTCATGATGGCGATCAGCAGCACCAGCGTGCGCCCGGCAACGGAG
>JANXSI010000140.1 GCA_025352765.1 Devosia sp.
ATCGAGGCATAGACCGCGAGGGTCACCGCCATATTCATTGCGTTGCCGATGACGTAGCCGATCATCGTATGCGGACGGTGCACGGTCCAGTTGAAGCCGCGCGCCGCGGCATACTCGAACAGCACGTCTTCCTGGGCATAGTAGAAATTCGGCCCGGGCAGGCGCGGGCTGCTCTCGAGGAACGGCGTGTAGGGCTTGACCTTGGCATAGTCCTCAAACGAGCCGAGATAGTGCTTCAACCCCGTGACCAGAGCCACGTGACGGAGCGGCGCCTGAGCCAGGCCCGCCAACAGGTTGCGGATCATCTGGGCGTTGACGCGGACGTTCTCGGCCTCGTTCGCCTGACGCGACCAGGTGCAATAGAAGACGTGCGTGACATCTGCCGCCGCCCGCAGCGCAGTCAGACTGGCTTCGGCATCTTCCAGATCGACCGCAATGTGACGGTCGGACCAGGGCAGGTCGACGGCGCCTCGGGACACACTGACGACAGTCCAGCCCGCCTGCTTGAGGCGCTGTGCCGTGTAGCTTCCGGACAATCCCGTTGCCCCGACGATCAATGCGGTGTTTTCGGTGGTCATGTCAGTTTTTCTCAGTCTGCTCAGGATGGGAGGCGCGCTTCGGGATTAGGGCGACAGGTGACCGGGACTTGCCCAAGGCAGACAATCTGGACCGTATCGTCTTCACCTCCGCACCCTCCCCGGCGCGTCGTCCAGCCCATGCTCTCGGCGACCGGACCTTTCCGACGTCAAAAACCTAGCAAACTAATTCGGCCGTTCTCGTGCAGATTTCTCCGGAACGGATAAATCCCGGAGGGATCGTCAGATTGCGAACGGAATGTCTCGGCACCGGCCTGCACTGCGATGCACCGGTCCCGTGGTGGATGGGGACATGCCCACGCACCGTCGCTTAGCGGGCGCCCGAAATTCTGATCAGGGACTGTGAGGCGAACGCAGGCCCTGCGCAGCCAGGCAAGAGATAGTGGGCTAAAGCACTCTCGTGGCCCGGGGCCGAACATCGCCGCATGGGTCGGTATCAGGTCTACCGACGTCGCTGCATGCCCGGACGCAGCGAGCACTCGGGACCCCAACCCAGCCGTTCACCAATAGCTGGGTCGCCCCGCAAGCGGTCACGGTCGTGGCGCCGCCTGCTCGCCGGTCTCCGTCACCGTGGCCTTCCGAGCAAACCAACGGCGTCCGACGAGCATGAAGAAGGTCGGCACGAACAGCACGCCCAGTACAGTAGCCGAGAGCATGCCGCCCAGCACCGTGATCCCGATGGCATTCTGCGCGCCCGAGCTGGCGCCCGTGGCGAGTGCCAGGGGCAGGACACCCAGGATGAAGGCGAGCGAGGCCATCACGATCGGCCGAATGCGGAGGCGCGCCGCCTCAAGGATAGCGGCCCTCGCGTCCATCCCGGTCTGTTGGAGGTTCCTGGCGAACTCCACCATCAGGATGGCATTCTTGGCGGCAAGGCCGATCGTCGTCAGCAGCCCGACCTTGAAGTAGACATCGTTCGACTGGCCGAAGAGCTTAGCCGCGAGCAGCGCACCGAAAATGCCGACCGGCACGGCCAGTATGACCGCGAACGGGATCGACCAGCTTTCATAGAGCGCCGCAAGACACAGGAAGACGATGACGATCGCCAGCGCGTAGAGCAGGTTTGCCTGCGAGCCCGAGAGCCGCTCCTGGTAGGACAGCCCCGACCACGCCGCCGAGTAGCCACCCTGCATCTTGGCCGTCAGTTGTTGCATGGTGTCCATGGCGTCGCCGGAACTGACCCCGCTGGCTGCCGCGCCCTGCACCGATACGGCCGCGGAACCGTTGAAGCGGGCGAGCGATGGCGCCCCTTGCGTCCACTGGGTCGTCGCGAACGCCGAGAATGGCACCATCTCTCCCGACTTGTTCCTGGCGTACCAGCGGTCGAGGTCCGTGGGCTGCATCCGATACGGCGCGTCACCCTGCACGTAGACCGGGCGCAGATTGCCGTTGTAGCTGAAGTCGTTGACGTTGTTGCCGCCGAACACGGTCCCCAAGAGGGCATTTGCGGCGCTGAGATCGACGCCCAGGGCACCTGCCCTCTCCTGGTCGATATCGACCTTGAGCTGGGTCTGGTTGGTGTTCGAACTGGCGCGGGCGCTCGACACCTTGCCGCTGCTGTTGGCCTGCTGCGCGAGGTCGCTCGCTGCGGCATTGAGGGCGTCGCGCCCCTGGTTGCCGGTATCTTGAAGATACATGGTGAAACCGTTCGACTGGCCGAGCCCGATGATGGCGGGCGGGGACAGCGCGAAGATCTGCGCGTCGCGCAGGCTCGCCAGTGCGGCGGAGGCCCGACCGGCAATCGCGGCGGCCGTCTGATCCTTGCCCCGGCGCTCGGCAAAATCCTTGAGGCGGACGAACGCCATGGCGTTGTCTTCACCCGAACCGCCAAAGCCGAAGCCGATGGTCGAGAACACGCTCTCAACGTTCGCTTTCTCGGCCTCGAGGAAGTACTTTTCCACGGACTTCACCACCGCGCCGGTGCGTGCGGCATTGGCGCCATCGGGCAGCGTGATCTGGGTGATCAGCACGCTCTGGTCTTCTTCGGGAATGAACGAGGTGGGCAGGCCGCTATAGATCCAGTACGCGCCGTAGTACGGCGGCTGCTTTAACGATTGCCGCATTTGCGCTCGCGCAGGATCGCGCCAAACTGCATGCCGGGGCGTCTACGTACGGGGCTCAGGGCTCGTTGCTAGTCCTCAGGGTAGGACGCTACATTCGGCTTGGCGTCGGGGAGGACGGAGCCATGAAGATTGAAGTGGTAGTTGACGGGAAGGTCGTGAGCACCGAATTCTATGTCCAGAACGCGGGGGTGCCGATTGACGTTAATCCCGGCAAGCTGGCCGCGCTCAGAACGGCGCTCGCGGAGAGGCGGCTTCTGTTGAGTCAGGCAATGCGGGCGAGCTTCAATGTCTTCGACAACGCCGGCAACCGGATCATCCGCCACTAAGGCCGCAAAGTCCTAGCACTACAGTTGCATTGTCTGCCGGGTTCTGAATCAATGGGCAACCATGATTCAGACCCTGATGACTGGTGGCGCATCGATTGAGGACACCCTGGCGCTGTGGGCGTCGTCGTTGCGGGAGGCGAAGCGCCGCATCCGCCCGCTGTTCACGCAAGATCGTGTAGCGACATCGGCAGGCCAATTCCTCGATGCCCTGCTGGGCAACGAGCCGCGCAAGACGGGCTGGATGCGCGCTGAGTCAGCGGGCGATGGCGGGCCTTGGCGACAACAAGCCTTGCTGGGTCGCGGACGATGGGATGCCGACGCTCTGCGCGACATCGTCCGCGACTATGTCATCGAGCATCTGGGTGATAACGACGCGATCCTCGTGATTGATGAGACAGGTTTTCTCAAGCAGGGCAAAGCTTCCTGCGGTGTGGGACGGCAATACACGGGGTCGGCTGGCAAGGTCACCAACTGCCAGATCGGGGTGTTCGCATCCTATGTGTCGGACAAGGGCCACGCCTTTATCGACCGTGCGCTCTACCTGCCCAAAGCCTGGACGTCCGATCCGGACCGGCTGACAGCCGCCCATGTGCCGGAGAGTGTGGCGTTTGCTACCAAGCCGAGGCTGGCGGTGGGCATGGTCGCGGGGGCGATCGCGGCCGGTGTTCCGTTCGCCTGGGTGGCCGCCGACAGCGTGTATGGCGTAGGCGAACTCGAGGCGGCACTGCGTCGTGCCGGCAAAGGCTACGTCCTGGGCGTCAACGCCAACCACTGGTTCGGGTCATGGAGCGCCCGGATCGTTGTCGCAGGCGAAGCGAAAGACATTGCCGAGGCTCTGCCCGCCGAGTTCTGGAAGCGCCTGTCGGCCGGGCATGGCACGAAGGGCGAGCGGCTCTATGATTGGGCTTACTGCCCGCTGGCCGATCTCGATGCTGCCGAATTCGACGCCCCGGTTCCAGGCCTGTGGACCCGCGGCATGCTGATCCGGCGCAGCCTCGCTGATGGCGAACTCGCCTACTTCACCACCTGGTGCCCCAGAGGAACTCCCATCGAGACGTTGGTCGGGGTCGAGGGCGCGCGCTGGCGTGTCGAGGAAGGCTTCGAGACCACCAAGAACGAACTCGGCCTCGACCATAACGAAAGCCGCTCCTGGCATGGCTGGCACCGGCACGTCTCCCTTGTCATGCTCGCCTATGCCATCATGGCCGCCGTCCGGCACCAGGCCAACGCCACAACGCCGAAAAAAACGATGCTGTCGCCACGGCAAAGCTCATCCGGTGGTCGGTTCAGGAAGTCCGCCGCCTCGCCGTGAAGCTCGCACAGCGCCGTATCCCAAGCGCATACATCTTCGCATGGTCCGTCTTCCGACGCGCCCATCAAGCCGCAGCACGTCAATCGCATCTCAAATCAAAAATGCAACTGTAGTGCTAGGTTCTGTTGACGAAGTGGATTCCCAAATCATCTGATCGCTGATTCAAGGTTGTTCTTTGAGGGGAGCGGCTTTGGTTCGTGGCTTGATGTCGGATGAGGAGTGGGGGTTCTTCGCGCCGTTGGTGATCGAGGCAGGTCCCCGGCGCGGTCGGCGTCCGCGTGACCACCGGCTGGTGCTGGACGGGGTGTTCTGGATTGCACGGACGGGCTCGCCCTGGCGCGATCTTCACGATCATTTCGGCAAGTGGAGTTCGGTCGTAAGCGCGTAGGCGACCCCATCTGGCGGTGTTGGTGAGGCGGCGGTACGGGATCTGCTGTTAAGGCAGTCTGGGTGTCAGCTTCTATGTCTGCGCATATGTCTGGAGATAGAAGCTTCCAGTTGCTCGAGGTTGGGCCGGAGCGCCTTGAGGCAAGTCCGGCGGCGCCGCGACGCCGGTGGTCGGCTGAGGCCAAGGCCCGGTTGGTTCAGGAAGCGCTTGATCCTGACGCGAACGTCTCGGCGATCGCGCGTCGCAATGGTCTGTCGCCAGCACAGCTGTTCGGCTGGCGCCGGCAGGCGGTGAGGTCGGGCGCGGTGCAAGCGCAGGGACGGGACGATGGGCCGGTTCGGTTCGCACGGTTCGACGCCGTATCGGCGGGGATGGTCGAGATCGTCATCGGCGAGATCGTTATCCGGGTCGGCGCCGATGTTGGAGCGGAGCACCTTGTGCGGGTGTTGCGGGCAATCCGATCGGCATGATCCCATCCGGAACGCGCGTGCTTGTTGCCAGCCATCCCATCGACTTCAGGAAAGGCCCCGACGGGCTGATGGCGCTGGTGCGCGATGCAGGCGCCGATCCGTTCAGCGGCGCCCTCTACGTGTTCCGGGCCAAGCGGGCCGACCGGATCAAGATCGTCTGGTGGGACGGAACCGGGCTTTGCCTTTACGCCAAGCGGCTGGAAAAGGCGGCGTTCTGCTGGCCTCGGATCGGGCACGCCGAAGTGCAGCTCAATCACGCCCAGCTGCTGGCGCTGCTCGATGGAATGGACTGGCAGCGGGTTCGGGCAGTGCCGCCAAGCCGGCCGCAATCGGTGGGGTAAAACCTGCGGCAGACTGACTCAGCCAACCACAATCCTGAGGCAATCCGGGCAGTTTTATGCTCTGCTGCTGGTCATGAACCCGGCTGATCTGCAGCTTCCCGACGACGTCGACGCGCTCAAGGCGATGATCATCGCCCTGGCCGGCAAAGCGGCCCGGGCTGACGCGCTGGAAGCCGACGTTGCGGTGCTGCGGGCTACCAATGCCACGGCCGATGAGCGGATCGCGCGGCTCACCTCGATCCTCAAAATGCTCGAGCGGGCCCGGTACGGCAAGCGCTCGGAACGGCTTGGGGTCGCCGCGCTCGACGACGAGCAATATGCCTTCGTGTTCGAACAGATCGAGAGCGGCCTTGCCGAGATCGAGGCCAGCCTCGAGAAGGCGCGCGGCGCCTCGGGTACCAAACGCACACCGCGGTCGCGAAAAGGCTTTGCCCCGCACCTCGAGCGGATCGAACAGGTGATCGAGCTCGAAGATCCGCCCGGCCGTGAGGGCCAGCAAAAGCTGCTGATCGGTGAGGACGTCTCGGAACGCCTCGACGTAACCCCGACGAGGTTCCGCGTCATCGTCACCCGTCGTCCAAAATACGCGTATCGGGGAGAGGATGGCGTCATCCAGGCACCGGCGCCCGCTCACCTGATCGAAGCAGGTATCCCCACCGAGGCGCTGCTCGCCCAGATCGCGGTCGCCAAATACGCCGATGGACTGCCGCTCTACAGGCAACAGGCCATCTACGCCCGCGACGGGGTCGAACTCGACCGGTCGCTGATGGCGCAATGGATGGGCAAGGTCGGGTTCGAGCTCGCGCCGCTGGCCGACTATCTTGTCTCGCGCATCAAGCAGGGCGAGAGGATCTTTGCAGACGAGACAACGCTTCCAACACTGGCGCCGGGTTCGGGGAAGGTAAAAACCGCCTGGCTATGGGCCTATGCGCGGGACGATCGAACGTTCGGCGGCACGGCGCCGCCGATGGTGGCGTATCGCTTCGAAGACAGCCGGTCGGGCGATTGCGTCGCCCGCCACCTCGATGGCTATCGCGGCATCCTGCAGGTCGATGGCTATGCTGCCTACAACCGGCTGGGCAAAGCCGACCGCGGCAAAGATGCACTCACCCTGGCGGGCTGCTGGGCCCATGTGCGGCGCAAGTTCTACGAGCTGCACGTCAATGAAAGCGCCAGGCTTGCCACCCGGACGGTCGAGGCCATGGCCGCACTGTGGGCAGTGGAGGAAGCCGTTCGCGGCCAAAGCCCACAGGCCCGGGGCAACACACGGCAAGAGCAATCAGCACCGATCGTGGCCGAGCTGTTCGCGCTTTGGGAAGCTGAGCTTGCACGCATCTCGGCCAAATCTAGCCTGGCTGAAGCTATCCGTTATGCCCTGAGCCGTCGCGAAGTACTCCATCGCTTCGTCGCCGACGGCCGCATTGAGATCGACTCCAACATCGTCGAGCGGGCAATCCGGCCTCAGACGATCACTCGCAAGAACGCGCTCTTTGCTGGATCCGATGGCGGCGGTCGGACCTGGGCCACACTCGCCACCTTGCTCACCACCGCCCGGATGAACGACGTCGATCCAAGCGCCTGGCTAACCCAGACCCTCGAGCGCATCGCCAATGGCTGGCCAAACAGCGATATCGAAGCGCTCATGCCCTGGAACTTCAAAGCCTAAACGGCCTCAGCTTCGCGCTTACGTTCGGTCTACCGGCAGTTCCGGCGCTGGACGCTGTCGGGGATCTGGGATGTGCTGCTGGCGGCCCTCAACGAGAGCGGCGAGGGCCAGGACAGCGTCCAGATGATCGATAGCACCATCGTGCGCGCCCACCAGCATGCCGCCGGCGCCCAAAAAAAGCGGGCGCTCAGGACGAGGGTCTTGGCCGCTCGCGCGGTGGCTTCTCGACCAAGATCCATCTGAGGACCAACGGCCTGGGCC
>JANXSI010000142.1 GCA_025352765.1 Devosia sp.
CGATGCAAAAAAATTAACTCGTATCGCCGAAGGTATTTCTTGCGGCCTGCGAGAGAACGAGCAGGCAAAGCAATTAGCGTCAGGCGGGAGACCGGGACAGATGAAACGGCTATCGATCAAAGCAGCGTTAACCGCACTACTTCTCGGGATCATCCTGACGTCAGCCATTCAAGGCGGCAGTGCGATCATGGGCCTCCTCGGCATTTCGAGGGGCGTAGATCAGATCGATACCAACTGGCTTCCGTCGGTCGACACTTTGCATCGCCTGAATACGCTCACCTCAGACATCCGGGTCGCCGAGGCGACACACGTGCTGTCCACGTCGCCCGATGAAATGACTAAGATTGCGGGCAGCTTCGACGGATTGTTCGCCCAGTATGACAAGCTGAGCGCCAGCTATGAGACGATGATTTCCTCAGATGAGGAGAGGCAGGGCTGGGCGAAGGTCAAAGAGGGCTGGGCCACCTACCTCGGTTTCCACAAGGACCTGATTGCCAAGTCCAGTCAGAACCAGAATGAAGCAGCTGCTGCGTTATTTAGTGGCTCGATGCGCGACGACTTCGATGCGGTAAGCGCCGGAATGCTGAAGCTCGTCGATCTCAACGTCGCGGGCGCGAAGACAGAATCCTCTGGTGCCGCGAGCACTGTCAGCACAGTCATTACTCTGACGGCTGTCGTCCTCGCTGTTGCGCTGCTGGCAGCGTTCGGCGGACTGATGTTTGTGCTTCGGGGAGTTATTCGTCCGCTGAGCACGATCACCGAACGGATCAAGGTTCTCGCCACCGGCGACCTTGTCTCAGCCATCCCCTACATTGAGCGGAAGGACGAGATCGGTACGATCTCGGAAGCGGTCGAGGTATTCCGGCAGAACGCCCTGAAAGTTCAGGAAATGAACGAAGCCGAAGCGGTGCGCACCGGCCAGACCCGTGAGCGCACGGCGTCGATGTCACTGCTGATGGACGGGCTCGCCCAGGCAGTGAACGCCGCGGTTGATGGTGACTTCACTCGCCGCATCGCGTTGTCGGTTCCTGACGAAGACCTCAAGGCCGTGGCCAAGAACGTCAACGACCTTCTGTCGACCGTCGATGCAGGAGTCACAGAGACCGGTCAGGTACTGGCGGCGCTTGCCCAGACCGATCTGACTAAGCGCATGCATGGCGAGTATCGTGGTGCCTTCGCAAAGCTCAAATCCGACACCAATGCAGTGGTTGAGAACCTCGGCAACGTCGTCGGCCAGCTGCGTCGGACCTCCGGCGGTCTTAAAACGGCGACCGGCGAGATTCTGGCCGGCGCCAATGATCTCGCGGAGCGCACGACCAAGCAGGCAGCGGCTATCGAGGAGACCTCGGCCGCGATGGAGCAGCTGAGCACGACGGTCGTCGAGAACGCCAAGCGCGCCGAGCAGGCGAGCAGCAAAGCTCAGAACGTCTCGGCGACGGCGGCGATGACTGGTGAAGTGATGACCAAGTCCAACGACGCAATGGAGCGCATCTCGACGTCGTCCGCCAAGATCTCCAACATCATCGGTCTGATCGACGACATCGCGTTCCAGACCAATCTGCTTGCCTTGAACGCGTCCGTTGAAGCCGCCCGCGCTGGCGACGCGGGCAAGGGCTTTGCGGTGGTTGCCGTGGAGGTACGCCGCCTCGCTCAGTCGGCCGCCAGCGCATCAAGCGAAGTGAAGGTGCTCATCGAACAATCCGCAGGCGAAGTGACCTCTGGGAGCAAGCTCGTGGCCGAAGCGACCCAGAAACTGATCGACATGCTTTCGAGCGTCAAGGAAAGCGTCGACCTCATCAAGGACATCTCGAGCGCGAGCCGTGAACAGTCCTCGGCCATCGCGGAGGTTTCGACAGCCATCAGGCAGATGGATGAAATGACCCAGCACAATGCCGCACTGGTCGAAGAGACCAATGCCGCGATCGAGCAGACTGAAGGCCAGGCCAACGAGCTCGACCGGATCGTCGACCAGTTCGTCGTCGACGCCATCCACACGCGCTCTGCCGCCGCGCCGCCTCGTGAGGCTCGCGCGGCAGCTCCGGCCACCGGGATCAAGGCCATGAAGGAGAAGGTCAAGGCCGCGGCAGGCTCCTATCTTTCCAAGGGTAATGCCGCTCTTAAACAAGAGTGGAGCGAGTTCTGATGCACGCTTCAGCGTTTCAGATCTTGGACGACGGACCGAGCAAAGCCGTCATGGATGAGGTCCCAAGCCAGTTCGTGACTTTTACATGCGGGTCACGGGCGTTCGGGATCGACATCATGGCTGTCCGCGAGATCAGAAGCTGGTCCCCTGTGACGGAACTGGCGCTAGTCTAGCGGGCGGGCGGGGCAATATAGTCAATTCGGCCATCGGTGCCCTGACCATCGTCATCGTGCAGAACGGCCTTAATCTCAATGCCGTTCCGGCCTCTGCTCAGAACGTCGTTATAGGCGCCATCATCATCGTTGCCGTCGGTATCGACATGTGGCGTGGCGAACTGGCCGGCGGAGCAAAATCACTCTTTGCCCGTTTCCGCAGTCAAAGTCGCTAGGAGCGATCCATGCCAGCCGTCACGTTCTCACACATCGGAATTACTGTGCCCGATCTCGAGAAAGCCGTCGAATTCTACACCAAGGCGCTGGGGCTTTATCTCATCATGCCCCCAACCGAGATCAAGCAGGATGAGTCGGCGATCGGGCAGATGTGCGACGACGTCTTCGGCGCCGGGTGGGGCTCGTTCCGCATCGCGCATATGTCCACAGGGGATG
>JANXSI010000193.1 GCA_025352765.1 Devosia sp.
CCGGCAGTGCCTATCGAACCTTCGTAACCCCCACCCCCGGCCCCTCCCCTCAAGGGGGAGGGAGGCACACCCCTCCACCCCCATGAAGATCGCAACCTTCAACATCAACGGCATCAACCGGCGGCTGCCGAACCTCCTCGCCTGGCTGGCGGAGGCCAAGCCGGACGTGGTGTGCCTGCAGGAGCTGAAGGCGACCGACCGGCAATTTCCGCGCACCGCCATCGCCGATGCCGGCTATGGCGCGGCATTTGTCGGGCAATCGGCGTGGAACGGCGTTGCAATTCTCGTCCGCGGGCACGAGCCGATCGTGACGCAGACGGAATTGCCGGGCGACGCTGAGGACGAGCAGGCGCGCTACATCGAAGCTGCCGTCAACGGCATCGTCGTTGCCTGCCTCTACGCGCCGAATGGCAACCCGCAGCCGGGACCGAAATTCGACTACAAGATCGCCTGGACCGAACGGCTGCTGGCGCATGCCCAGGAGCTGCTGGAAACGAAACTGCCGGTGGTGCTGGCCGGTGACTACAACGTCGTTCCGGAGCCGCGCGATATCTACGTCACGACCTCGTATCGCGACAACGCGCTAGTCCAGCCGGGGCCGCGCGCGCAGTTCCAGCAGCTGCTGGGCCAAGGCTGGACCGACGCGCTCCGGAAAATCCATCCGGACGAGACCGTCTATACCTTCTGGGATTACATGCGGAACCGCTGGCCGCGCGATGCGGGGCTGCGGATCGATCACCTGCTGCTCAGCAAGTCGCTGGCCCGAAAGCTCAAGGATGCGGGCGTCGACAGGCAGGTGCGTGGGCAAGATGGCGCCAGCGACCATGCCCCCGCCTGGGTCGTGCTCAAGGACTGAGGCTCAGCCGCGAAAGCTCAGCGCGCCGATGTGGCTCGCCACCTCACCCGGATCCTCGGCCGCAAAGGGCGGCTTGGTCACCAGCACGTCGACCTCCATGCCGATATAGTCGGTCCGCTCGCCGATGAAGCTGCCATAAAGCGGCCGCGCCTGCCTCGGGTCGCGGGCGACGCCGACGCGGATCAGATCCTGATTGCCGACGATGCCATTCGTCGGGTCGAACTCGACCCAGCCGGCCCCGGGAAGGAACACCTGCACCCAGGCATGGGTGGCGCCGCCGCCGAGGACACCCGGATGGTCGCGCGACGGCACATAGATGTAGCCGGTGACAAAGCGCGCCGCAAAACCCAGCACCCGGGCCGCCTCGATCATCAGCAGCGCAAAATCGCGGCAGGTGCCCGATGCCCGGGCAAGCGTCAGAGCCGGCGGCTGGGTCCCCGGATCGTTGCGACGGGTGTAGCGGCAGGTTTCGCGCACGGCGCTGTTGAGCCGGAGCAGCAGATCACCGGTCTGGGCACTGCCGCCGCTTGGCGCCAGTTTGCGGGCCCATTCGGTAACGCTGGGGTCCGGGTACTGCACCAGCCGGTACGCGGCCAAATCGGCCAGCGAGTCCGCGTCGTAGTCAAACGGCCACAGACGCGCGCTATCGTCGGTGCGAAAGCTGAGGCCGCTTTGCGGGGTGTGTTCGAGAACGATGTGGCTCTCGAATGCCAGCTCGGTCGAGTCACTGGCAAAGCTCGCGATGGCGATCTGGTTGGAGAAAACGTCGTGGATCCAGGCCAGTTCGCTCGGTTCGGGACTGATCCGTCCCTCGGCCAGCACCAGCCGCTGCTCCTGGCTATCGCGCGGGCGGAACATCCAGCGATGGTCGCCGAAGCCCACGGGGCGCTTGTAGCTGTAGACGGTGCGGTGACGAACCTGAAGGAGGGGCATATGGATGGAACGGCTCTCAAGGGGCGAAGTTGCCGGGAACCTTCGATCGGCACGCGAAGTTCCGCAGGGATCCAAGGGAAACTGAGATGAAATTCACACTCGGCTCAGAGCTGCAGTACACGGCGCTGCGCGATACCACCATGATCCTCAACGTCGAAGCCCAGGATGTGCCGGGCCAGCGGGTGCTGACCGAACAGTTTTCGGTGACGCCTCAGATCGACACCGAAGCCCACCAGCCACCCGAAACCTCCAACCGCTACCGGCGGCTGCTGCTGCATCCGGGCGACTACACCATCCGCTACGAGGCGACGGTCGAAACCGCGCCGTTCGTACAATTGCCCGACCGCATCGACGAGACGCCGATCGCCGAGCTGCCGCTCAGCGTGATGAACCACCTGTTTCCCTCGCGCTATTGCGAATCCGACCAGCTCGCCCGCTTCGTCTGGAGGCGCTTCGGCGACATCGAGCCGGGACACGGCCGGGTCGACGCCATCTGCGAGTGGATCCACCGCAATGTCGACTACGAAGCCGGCAGCAGCGACGGCAGCACCTCGGCCTACGACACCTTCACCACCCGCGCCGGCGTCTGCCGCGATTTCGCGCATCTGGGCATCACCTTCTGCCAGGCGCTGGGGATTCCGGCCCGTTACGTCTCGGCCTATGCCTGGAAACTCGTGCCGCAGGATTTTCACGCCGTGTTCGAGGCGTATCTGGGCGGTCGCTGGTACCTGTTCGATGCGACGCGGCTGGTGCCGCCCGAGGGCGTAATCCGCATCGGCGTCGGGCGGGATGCGGCCGACACGGCGTTCGCCACCTTCTTCGGCGAACTCCACAGCGCCCCCAAGAGCGTCTGGGTCAACGCGGTCGAGGAAGCAGGGAGCCCTCTCGTGCAGGCAGTGAGTCTTACGTCGAGCTGATCTGTCGCGACATCACCAGCCAATCAGGCCGCTCCCTGTAAAGGAAGCGGCCTTTAGTATGCTCGGATGGAGCAGCGGTCAGGCGCCGTCGGGCCGATCCCAGAAGCGCATCTGGCCCAGCGTCGTAACGAACGTCTTGGCGTCGCGCGCGGTCTTCAGCGGGACGAAGCCGTCGTCGAGATCGTCGGGCAGGCCAACCCTGGCGAAGAGCTTCGCCGCCGGATCGGTGAAGCCGACGAACTTGTAGTGCGCATAGGCATCGGTGACGAAATCGCGCGCCGGCGGCAGCTTGAGGAGCGACAGCACGCCCTCATCGCCCACAAGGATTGCCACCGCGTCGAACACCACCGACGGCGCACCGTCGATCTTGTGATGCGCCACGATCCGCGTGCCGTCGCTGGCCACGACCCCGCCCACCATGGGCGCCACCAGTTCCATCACGGCTCCCGCGGCGTCGATCGCAGCCTTCAGCGCATCGACCAGTTTTGCATCGACGCCATCAGTGATCAGCACGCCGAGCTTACGGCCGGCGAAAGTGCCAACCGGGTTCTTGAGAATGCTGAGCGCATCGGACGCCGCGAGGTCGTTGCGGGTCGCGACGGCAGGAGTGGCTGCCGGCGGCAGCTCGGCGATGCCGAGCCCATCAGCCACGCTCTGAGCGAACGCCTCATCGATATTGCGAAGATGACCGAGCATGCGGAGGCGGATCGTCGGCACCTCGACCTTGCTGAGCTCGAACACCAGCGCATCGGTCATGTGCTGCTGCTCGATCGGGCTCTGGCTGATCAGGAACTGCCGGGCCTGGCTGTAATGGTCGGCGAAGGTGTCGGGGCGCTGCCGCACCTTTGGCCCATCCGCTTCGACGGCGAGCGTCTGGAAGCCGCGCTCAACCGACTCGCGCGGTCCGCCGATCTTGCCACCCCACGAATTGGGCTCGTAGTTGGCGCGGCCAGCCGGATTGTGGAACGCCATATGCCCGTCCTGCTGGAAATTGTGCATCGGGCATTTCGGCGCGTTGATCGGCAGATGGGTGAAGTTAGGGCCGCCGAGGCGCTTCAACTGCGTGTCGAGGTAGGAAAAATTGCGCCCCTGCAGCAGCGGGTCGTTCGAGAAATCGATGCCGGGCACGACGTTCTGCGTCATAAACGCCACTTGCTCGGTCTCGACGAAGAAGTTTTCCGGCATGCGGTCGAGCACCATACGGCCGACCAATTGCACAGGCAGGATCTCCTCGGGGATGAGCTTCGTCGGGTCGAGCACGTCGAAATCAAAGTTCGCGGCGAACTCCTCGTCGAAGGTTTGAAAGCCGAGCTCCCATTCCGGGAAATTGCCAGTCTGAATGGCGTTCCATAGATCTCGCCGATGGAAATCGGGGTCGGCGCCGTTGATCTTGACCGCTTCGTTCCAGATCACCGACTGAACGCCCAGCTTGGGCTTCCAGTGGAATTTGACGAAGGTCGATTTGCCTTTCGCATTGACCAGCCGGAAGGTATGGACGCCGAACCCTTCCATGAAGCGGAAAGAGCGCGGCAGCGTGCGGTCCGACATGATCCACATCACCATGTGCATCGACTCGGGCGTCAGCGAAATGAAGTCCCAGAAATTGTCGTGTGCGGTTGCGGCCTGCGGAAATTCCTTGTCGGGCTCTTGCTTTGCGGCATGGATGATGTCGGGGAATTTGATGGCGTCCTGAATGAAGAACACTGGGATGTTGTTGCCCACGAGGTCCCAGTTGCCCTCTTGGGTGTAAAACTTGACAGCGAAGCCGCGCACGTCGCGCGCCAAATCCGACGAGCCCTTGTTGCCGGCAACGGTCGAAAACCGCACGAACACCGGGGTTCGTTCGCCTTCGCGCTGGAACAGATCGGCGCGCGTAAGGTCCGCCTGCGACGTGTAGTTCTCGAAATAGCCGTGTGCGCCGTAGCCGCGCGCATGCACCACGCGCTCGGGAATACGCTCGTGATCGAAGTGGAAGATCTTCTCGCGGAAATGGCTGTCTTCGATCAGTGCCGGACCGCGGACGCCCTGCCGGAGCGTATTCTGGTCGTCGGCGACGGGGTGGCCCTGCGCGTCGGTTAGCAGATCATAGCCCTCTTCGGCCCGTTGGTTCGTCTCGCCCCCAGTACCGCGGACAATCTGCTGGTCGCCGTAAACCACGCCCTTGTTGCCGCGCGTCGCGCGAGGTGCCCGTGCCATGAATGTCTCCAACTTTGCTGCAGAGCGAAAACCGCAGACGATGTCAAACGTTCCGCAACTTCGAAAGATCATGATCGATCAATGAGACATCGACAGGCGCCGGCCAGGTGGCGAGATGCTGAAACGGCTTCGGCTCCTTGCCGAAAGTCGCGAGGATCGCGTTGGAA
>JANXSI010000206.1 GCA_025352765.1 Devosia sp.
GATCGCGACGCGCTGGCCGAGCCGGGCGCTTTCGATCGCCCCGAACACCATGGCGAGGCTCTTGATATTGTCCGCACCGGCGGTCTCGGGCTGACGCCCCGCCTCGATGGCATCGAGGAACTCGGTGATGACGCTGGCATGGCCGTGCGTCTGCCTCTCATCGGAAGCTGCGGGGATGTCGAGATCGGCCAGCGGTCGGAAGAACCCCTCGGTCCCTGCCACGACCTTGGCCTCGAAACGCTCGTGGCCATCCCACAGCAGCGTGCCCTTGGTCCCAATAATGCGCCAGGCACTCTCCCAACTGGTGTTGGCGCCCTCGGCGGCCCACGACCCGCGGTAGGTAAAGACGATACCGTCGGAGAGTTCGAAGATCGCGTTGGCGGCCGCACCATGAGCGTACCAGGAGCCGCGAGGGTTCGATTGCTGGCAGTAGACTGCCACCGGGTCGGCGCCCGACATGAAGCGCGCGGCGTCGATGGTGTGGATGGCCATATCCAGCAGCAGGACGTTCTGCATCTGCTCGCGGAAGCCGCCGAAATGGGCGCCGACGAAGAAGTCGGCATGGAGCGCCGTCAACTCACCGAGCGCGCCGCTGGCGATGGTCTCGCGGATGCGGCGCACGCCATCGACGAAGCGGCGGTTCTGGACCACCGCATGGACACGGCCGGCGGACTTGGCGGCGGCAACGATGTCCTCCGCTTCGGCCAGCGAGGCCGCCATCGGTTTTTCAGTGAGCACGTGGCAGCCATGGCGCAAACCGCTGAGCACCACATCGTAACGCGCGGCTGGAACGACGACATCGAACAGCAGATCTGGCGAGGTGGCCGACAGCATCGCCTCGAGATCGGTGCCGGTCTGCGCCGTCCCCAATCCAAACTCGGCGCGAAGCGCCTCGGCGGCGGCGACGTTCACATCGACCAGACCGACGATCGTAACGCGGCCCGCGAGGCCAGGGGTCTCCGAGAGAGCTTTCAGCCAGCCTTTGGCCATAGCTCCGCAACCGACCAGAACGGCGCTTTTCGTCATCAGAATTTCCTCCCTACGGGCGGGGCCTGCCTTGGGGCAGTTGTCGAACCGCTTTTCCGTAAGCGCTTACGAAGCTATATTTCAGGCGGTTTACGTGTCAATAGGCTGCCGATACGCAAGGAGCCGGGATGAAGGGCATCGCGAAGCTGGCGAGCGAGCTGGGCATTTCCACGGGCACAGTCTCGAGGGCGCTCAACGGCAAGTCGGACGTCAACGCTGCGACCCGTGCACGGGTGCTCGAGGCGGCGCAGCGCATGGGCTATGCGCCCAACGCCTCGGCCCGCAATCTCGCCAAGGGGGCCACCAACAGCATCGGCTTCATGATCGAGCTCAATCCGGAGACGGCGTCCAACAGCGACAACTTCTTCATGGGCGTGTTCGACGGAGTGCAAAGCGTGCTGATGCAGCACGGCCTCGAACTGCTGGTCCTCCCCTGCCCGACCGACGCCGATCCCTACCACTACCTGCAGCGGTTCGTGGCCCGCGAAACGGTCGACGCGATGATCATCTCGGCGACGCAGCGCATCGACCATCGAATCGACCTGCTGCAGGCCCGTGGAATTCCGTTCGTCTCACTCGGCCGGTCGGAATCTGGGGCGGGCTATTCGTGGATCGACCTTGATGTCGAAGGCGTCGTCAATGAGTCGATCGACCGGTTGGTGGCACATGGTCATCGCCGGATCGCAGTGACCGTCCCCCGCCGTGGCATCAACTTTGCCGAGCTGTTCCATGCGAGCTATCGCAGCGCGCTGGCGCGGCACGGTCTGCCCTACGATCCGGCACTGGTGATCGATACTGCCTGGAGTGAACTCGGCGGCTACGAAATGACCGATCGCTTGCTCGCCGTGCCCGACCGTCCGACGGCAGTCGTCTTGATCTACGAGATGATGGCCCTTGGCCTTTACCGGCGACTGATGGAGCTGGGGATCCAGCCGGGGCGGGACCTCGCCGTCATCACCTTCCGCGACGAGCCGGCGCTGCGGTTTCTGAGCCCCTCCGCGACCTGTTTCAGAATGTCGCTCCATGACCTTGGCGTCGCCGTCGCCGAGGCCGTACTTGCCCAGCTGCCCGGCCACCGCACCTCCCCGGCAGCACCGGTTGTGCAGATGCGCTGGCCGATGGTACTGCGACCGGGCGAAAGCGACGCCTTTACGCTGCCACCCGAAACATCACGCAGCCGGGTCAAACCGCGATCGGCCTAGGCCTGTTGCCACGGCGGCCGTAGCCGCGTCGACCTCTGGTGCTTGCACCCGATACCGCGCCCTTCAGCACCGTCACCGAGGCGACACTGGACCGGATGGTCACCGAGGCTGCTGCGGCACGGCCGGAGGCCATCCTGCCCTTCTGCACGAACCTTCCGGCAACCCCCTAACGCCGCGCGCTGGGAAGACACCTACGGCATCCCGGTGATCGACTCCATCGCGCTCGCGACGCGCGTCGGGCT
>JANXSI010000223.1 GCA_025352765.1 Devosia sp.
CTCGGCGATGTCGCGACCGTCGTGTTCGGTCCGGCCAACTCCGCCAGCGGTCTTCACTCCGACGGCAAGTCCGGCATCGGGCTCGGCATCATTCGCGCCGCGCAGTCCAACACGGTGCAGATTTCCGAGGGCGTCACCAAGGCGATCGTGCAGTTGCAGCAGACGCTGCCCAAGGGCGTCGACATCAAGATTTCGAGCGACGACTCGATCTTCATCTCGGGCGCCCTGCACGAGGTCGAGCGTTCGCTGCTGCTGGCGGTGGTGATCGTCATCGCCGTGATCTTCCTGTTCCTGATGGATTGGCGGGCCACCATCATTCCGGCCATCGCCATGCCGGTCGCCCTGGTCGGCGCCGTCGCCGGCATCTATCTCGCGGGCTTCTCGCTCAACATCCTGACGCTGCTGGCGATCGTGCTCGCCACCGGTCTCGTGGTCGACGACGCCATCGTCGTGCTCGAAAACATCGTGCGGCGCCGCAGCATGGGTGCCGGGCCGCGCGCCGCGGCCGTGCTGGGCACGCAGGAAGTGTTCTTTGCCGTCATCGCCACCAGCCTGACGCTGATTGCCGTGTTCGTCCCGATCTCCTTCCTTCCCGGGCAGACCGGCCGGTTGTTCCGCGAGTTCGGCTACACGCTCGCGATCTGCGTGGCGCTGTCGGCGGTCGTCGCGCTCAGCCTCGGGCCGATGTTGGCGTCGCGGTTCCTGAAGCCACACAGCCACACGGCGAGCCGCAACCCCATCGCCGCGTTCGGGCGGCTGCTTGCGGGCCTGTATCGCCGCGTGCTGCGCTTCTGTCTCGACACGCCGCTGGTGATGATCGTCATCGCGCTGCTGTTTGCGGGCTCGGCGGTGTTCGTCTTCGGCGCCATCCGGCAGGAGCTGACGCCGTCCGAGGATCGCGCCGCGATCTCCATCCGGGTCTCGGCGCCGCCCACCGTCAGCCTCGATTTCACCCAGACGCAGATGCAGAAGATCGAAGATCTGATGCAGCCGCTGGTCAAGTCCGGCGAGGTCAAGTCGATCTTTTCGGTGTCCGGCTTCGGCTCGAGCACCTCGAGCGGTTTCATCACCCTGACACTGGCGCCGTGGGAGCAGCGCAGCCGCAGCCAGCAGCAGATCGCCGCCGACGTGACGCAGGCCCTGACCCAGGTTCCAGGCGTACGTGCCACGCTCAACCAGGCCAACAGCCTCGGCATCCGCGGCGGCGGGCAGGGCCTGCAATTTGCCGTCGCCGGGACCGACTACACCGAACTGGCCACGACGGCGCAGAAGATCGCTGACAAGATGGGCGAGGACCCCAAATTCGGCCGCGTCACCGTCAACTACAGCGCCACGACACCCGAACTCACCCTCAGCGTCGATCGCGACAAGGCAGCGGCGCTCGGCATCGACATCAATGGCCTCACCACCACCATGCAGTCGATGATCGATGGCGCGTCCGTCGGGCAGGTATTTGTCGGCGACTCGAGCTACGCGGTCCGCATGCTCTCGACCACCTCGCCGATCAACGATCCGGGCGATCTCGAGGGCATCTTCCTCAAGGCGAGCGATGGCCGCTACGTGCCGATGTCGGCGATCGCGACGCTCAAGGAAGCCCCGATTGCCCCGAGCCTGACCCGCGAGCAGCAGCGGCGCGATGTCTCGGTGACCGCGACGCTCGATGGCTACGCGCTCGGCGACGCCTACAGCCAGGTGCAGCAGCTCGCCGCCCCCATCTTGCCGCCCGGCGATTCCATCCTGCCGCTCGCCGAGGCCAAGACCATCGGCGATTCCAACTACGGCCTCGCCATCACCTTCAGCTTTGCCGTGCTGGTGATCCTCCTCGTGCTGTCGGCGCAGTTCGAGAGCGTCTTTGCGGCGATCATCGTCATGATCACCGTGCCGTTCGGTCTCGCCTGCGCCGTCTATGCGGTGTTCTTCACCGGGGGGAGCCTCAACGTTTATTCGCAGATCGGGCTGATCATGGTGGTCGGCATCATGGCCAAGAACGGTATTCTGATCGTCGAGTTCGCCAACCAGCTGCGCGACCAGGGGCTGTCGGTGCGCGACGCCATCGAGGAAGCCGCCAACATCCGCCTCAGGCCCGTGCTGATGACCATGATCGCCACCGTCCTCGGCGGCGTGCCGCTCGTGATCTCGACCGGCGCCGGCGCCGAAGCCCGGCAGGCGCTGGGCTGGATCATCGTCGGCGGCCTCGGCTTTGCGGCGGTATCGACCCTGCTGCTGACCCCGGTCGCCTACCTGTTGATCGCGCGCTTCAGCAAACCCAAGGCGCACGAGGAACAGCGGCTCCAGGAAGAGCTCGACAAGGCCGAGACTGGATTGCTGGCGCATCCGGCCGAATAGGTTTTCGGGGCGAGCGCACGCGCCCGGCGACCCGGTTTCGGGAGAGGCGCCTAGCCAGTCGACCATAGGTCTCCTGGCGTCTGTCTCCGCCGCTCTGAAGCGGCGTGGCGAGGCTCCGTCCCCGGAGCGGGTAGTCCGCGTTTTGTTGAGGCCGGAGCCTCGCCGACGCAGCCGGATTTTCGAACACGACGCGCTTACTGGCCAACAAGCCGATCTTCTGGCGCCTGCGGCCGGTGGTCCCACCATGGCCGGCGGGGAACCTCGTTTGGGAGCGGGGGCGATCCCTCTCCCTGCCGCCGGCGTGACCCCGGTTTGAATCCAGGTCCCAGCCGAAACGCGCCGGTCCTCGGAACAGCACGACTGCTGCCCCGCCCCGACTTCCC
>JANXSI010000231.1 GCA_025352765.1 Devosia sp.
AATTGTAGCGCCGGTTGGTTGGGACAGCGCCTCGATCAGAATCGAAAGTTTCGTGCCCGCCTTCGGCTGGCTCGCGGCAGTGGCCGACGTTGCCGCCGTTGGCTTGGCGGCCTCGGCCAGAGCGATGGACGCAATCGCGGGGAGTTGCAGCGGCTGCAGTTCCTTTGGCTCGGTTGCTGGACCGGTACCGATCGCGTCGACGCCGATCGCAGCACATCCTTCATCGGAGATGACCAGAGCGGTCCGGTCACCGGCATCCGTCTCGCGCCAGGAGACATCGTCACGCTTCGCCCGCACCTCCCGTACGAGGGCCTGCTTGAGCAGGCTCTGCAGCACCACGCGGACGGCGCCGGGATTCAGTCGGACCGTGGAGGGCAGGGGGAGCACGGCGCCGTCGATCCGCATAGAGGCGTTTGAAAGCACGACACGCTGGGTGTCGGTGAGGGATTTGGTGGTGGTCATTATCCTCGCTCCATGTGTAGGCACCGAATTGGGGCCTTGCACGAGCGCGAGCCCGAGGTGGCTTCGGGCGCGGGGCGGGCACTGGAATCTGCGCCGGTCGCGAGCAACCAATGCTCGCAATTGCGGCGCAGTCCAGTCGATTGAGCGCGCCAACCAACAAGTCTCACAAGGGAGCTGGTCCCAACCGCAAAGTTCCCGCTTCCGTTGGTGGCCCGACTACGACGCTTGGGACGCTGTCCTGCGTGAAAGCTTACTTCTGGTGAGGCGCCAATTTCGGCGGCAACGTCGAAGAATCGAGCCTACGAATCCGCTTGCTTATCTCCATGCTCAAACCGAATGTTGGTCCCAAAGAGCTGAACCAGCACGGGGACATAAATTGAAAGTACGTCTTGGAGCGTTGATCGCCATTTCGCTGTGCCTTGCTGCACCAGCTCATGCAGCCCAGCGCTTTTTGTCGAGCCTCGGCGCAGTCAGTTCGCTCTGCACCTTCCAGTCGAACCTCGACTATGAGCCAGCGCTCCTCGCCGATTTTTCGAAGCCCACACCTGAGGTCAACGGCTTTGCCGCCCAGGGATTGATCATGGGGATGGCAGGCGAAAAAGGAGCGCTCGATAGTTTCGTGATCTTTGACCAGAACCGTTTGGACATGGCTCCCGTCAAGATCGACATGTCCATCGAAGGTGGCGCGTTTGATTTTCAGGGCAAACGCGGCGAATTAAAAATCGGGCAATCCCCAAGCCCCACCACCGAATGCGACATGATTCTTGATGGCCAGACGTTCCGATTTGAACTGAAAACCATCGACCCCGAATTCATCGCCTTCTGGGAATCGAAACTCCAAGCGATGACGGGCGACACCGTGGTTCACGCCAAAAGCCTGAGTAAATATCTTTCCGAGCACACCCAATACTGGATGCTGGAAAACTGACGGCGTTTTGTCATTGGTCCAACCGCAACATCACCCCAAAGGTGCGCCGCTTCGTGGGACTCCTTGCCGAGCGGTTCGACGGGCATCCGGATTTTAGCAGACGCCGAGTATTCCCCTTCGTGCCAATAAGCGGACCCCACTCCTGATGTGAAGAGAAATGGCGTTAGCGGGGGCGTAGGGCCGCGACCGCTCTCGTCGCCGGTCTGAGCACCCGCCAGTATAGGGCAATTCAAAGCTTGGGGGGGCGGCTCGTGGACGAGGTTCATATTCGGGAACTGTTGGGGTTCGCGGAAGTCCGGACCATCTATCAGCTCACTCGGCAGAATAGCTCGCTCTCCCAAGCCTTGTTCGACGAGAGGATGGGGCTGATGCTCGCGCAGGGAAACTACCGCTGCATTGCGGCCCATGTTGGCGAGCGAATGGTTGGCACGTCGGGGTTCTGGATCGGCACGCCATTGTGGACCGGAAAGTACTGTGAGCTGGACCACGTGGTCCTCGACGCTGAAGCACGCGGCCACGGCATCGGAGGACAACTGATGCAGTGGATCGAGCGGGAGGCTGAACGGCTCGGCTGCGATGTGTTACGGGTGGCGATGATCCTCGGCCGCGATCGCACGCGGAGTTTTTATCGCCAAAACAGCTATCCCGACGATGGGCTGATGCTGGTCAAGCCACTGAGCGCGTGGGCCGAGGGGGAGTTTCCGGAGTACGCCGTGCACAAGGCGGCGACGCGGCGCAGCTGACCCCGTGGGCTAGGAGCTGATCGATGGGCGGCCATGGCTCAGGGCGCAGTGCCACCCAGACGCTCACCGACCACGACCGCTCGATCGATCTGGCCGCGCTTATGCGTGTGGGCACCGCGAACCGCAGCCTGTCATGGTCTACCGGCGGGCGCGTGGTGTCGTCGATCCTTTCGACGCTCAGCGCGAGATTTTCGACGCGTAGGGCACACCGCTCTTGTCGAGGCGATCGGCAGCCATCCCGCTGGAAAGCACGTCGGCGGTGTTTGGAGGTTTTCGGTGCTGGTTTCAGTGCAGCTGCGGGCAGCGGTGCCGGGTGATTTACCTGTTGGCCGCCGGGGCGCGCTGCCGAAGGTGTGGATCGCTGTCCTATCGCTCCCAGCTGCGAAGGCCGGAAGTGAGGGCGCTGCGCATGGCGGAGGCGATCAGCGCGAGACTGGGTTGGGTCGCCTTTGACCAATTTCTGGATGGGCCAGTGCGCATGCATCGCTCGACGTATGAGCGGCTGCAGCTGCGGCACGAACGCATGGTCGCAAAAGTCGAGGCGGTCCAAAGGATCGCCTAGCCCAGTCATCTGGGCTAGGCTGTGCCGCACGGCCACCTGCCGC
>JANXSI010000012.1 GCA_025352765.1 Devosia sp.
CCAGCCGACTTTTCTCGCCATGATCCGCGGCTATTGCGACGCCTATGGCATTGCCATCGACGACGCGACGCTGACGGCACGGGCGATCGAGTGGTCGCAGACGCGCGGAGCGCGATCGGGCCGTGTGGCTATCCAGTTCGTCCGCAACCTGGCCGGCGAGATGGGTAAGGCCGTCTAGCAGCACCGTTGGGGCCCGCAATGCGCGAGCCCCTCTTAAGTCCCTGGCGAGTGGCCTGCGATCAGCCGGCGAGCAGCGGGATCGGATCGACGGGGGTCGCGCCCTTGCGCAGTTCGAAGTGGAGCTGCGGACGGCTGACCGAACCGGTCATGCCGACCGAGCCGATATTGTCGCCACGGGAGACATTGTCGCCCTTGCTGACGCTGGTGGCCTTGAGGTGGGCATAGGCCGAGACATAGCCGTTCGGGTGACGGATCAGCACGAGGTTGCCATAGCCCTCGACGCCGGAACCGACATAGATCACCTGGCCGTTCTCGGCGGCGCGAACGGCGGTACCCTCGGGGGCATCGATGTTGATGCCGGTGCCCTTGGAGGTGATGAAGTCGGTCGTGACCTTGCCCGAGACGGGCCAGCGGAACTTGTCGGCGCCAGACATGACCGGCTCGACCGGCGCGATCTTGGCGGGCGCCGGATCGATGCTGGCGACCTGCGCGGCAGGTTTAGCCGGGGCCGGATCGGCGAGCTTGGGCGCTACGGCGGCAGCAGTCTTGGCAGGGTCGGCGAGTGCTGTGGCGTGCGCTGTCTTCGGCGCCGGCATTTCGACCGGGGCGATCGAGGCAATCTTGGTTGGCGCCGGGCCCTTGGCGGCCAGCAGATCGGCGCGACCCGGAATGATCAGTTTCTGACCGACGAAGATCTTGTCGGCCGAGGCCATGCCGTTGGCCTGAACGATGGCCTGCGCGCTGACGTCATAGCGGCGGGCCACCGTGTAGAGCGACTCTCCACTCTCGATCACGTGCGTGTAGGTCCCCGACGCCGGAGCGGCATTCGAGGGCACCGCACTGAGTGTCGGCGTGCTGGAATTGATCGGCATGCTGCCCAGCGCGGCGGTCTTGGGCGCCGCAAGCGGGGCATAGGAGGGCTGGGCTGACATTTTCGCGTTTCCTGTGAGAGGCGGAAGGGCTGAACTTGAGATCGTACCCGCGGGCAGGCTGCCGGTGACGAGGCCACCGGCGCCGCTGCCGGCGATGTCTTCGGGCGGAATGTAAGGGCCAGCCGCCACGTCGGTGCGCGAGCCGCCAATCGGAGCGAGCGGACGGGGCATCGACTGCGGACCGCCGGAGGACACGTAAGTGCCGGTGGACCCGGTCACATCGCCGCCCAGGCCCATCGTGCTGCAGCCGGCGAGCGAGGCCGAGCCCAACAGAAGGCCGGCGAACGCGGCTACTCTAAATGCCTGACCGGCAACGCGATTATTCATCAGTTCAACCATCACGCACCTACTCGATGGCTGGACTTTAGGCTTTTTAGGTAAAGACGAGTTTAAGGCGACTCTTGTTTTGCAGAAGCCTGCGCGGACGGATTCAGCGGGCATTAGGGTTAAGGCGTGCGGAGACGCCCGACGGGCAAATTTGCCCTCGGGGTTTGGGGGAAACACCGCCTCCGAAGAAGCGGCGCGGGCGGGACTTTCGTCCCGGATGCCGGTAGACCGGCAAGGTAGTCGTGGGACTATCGTCCCGCCCTGCGCGACGGTTTTTTGGCCAATGGAGTTTCGCGAAGCGACGCGAGCGTCCACCACCCAGGGGGCGGCGGCCCGCTCCCTGCCCGACCCTCTCCGCGATGCGCCGTTCGCACCTCGCGCCGGAGAGATAGGGCAATTTATCATGGCTGGAACGATGGTCGATAAGTCGGGCGAGAATCCGTGTAGGCGCTTGAGCCAGAAGCGGAAATCCCAAGTGACCGGTGCCACTTAAGGCAGCACGCACGGCGGCCCGCAGCGCTCCCGCCGGGTCATCTCCGCGAAAGCGGGGACCTCCGTTTCAGAGCGGTTCGAAAACAGAGGTTCCCACTCGCGCGGGAATGACTCCGTGGGTGGACCTTGATGTGCGCGAGTGCCGCTACAACAGCAGTTTGCCGTCCATTGCGGTGGCCAGCGCGAGGTCCGAGGCCTGCAGCGACATCGGGGTGACGGTGATGGAATTGCCGTGCATCAAGAGGCGAAAATCCTTGTCGGCGTCGAGCGGCGTCGGCGTCTCGGGGATGGCGATGAAGAATTTTCCCGGATTGTCGGACGGATAATACTTCATCGGCGAGCGGGTGAAGCGCTGCGCCGGGACCACGCGGATCGCCTCGACCTTGTCGGGGGCGCAGAACGGGAAATTGACGTTGAACCAGGTGCCGGCGCCACCGCCCGCCTCGCGCCGAAGGCCCTCGACGACCTTTGCGGCGAAGGCGCGCGACACGGCCCAGTCGATCTCGCGCGAGACCTCGTAGTCGACACCCTGGCTCATGGCTATGCCGAGCGCCCCCTGCAGCGCGCCTTCGCGCGCCCCGGCGGCGGTACCCGAGCAGTTGACGATATCGCCAAGGTTCTGGCCGTTGTTGATGCCCGACAGCACGATGTCGGCCGGATGGTCCTTCAACAGGAACGTCATTCCGGCGACGACGCAGTCGGCCGGCGAGCCGCCGGTCACCGCGAACACCCGCGAACGATGTTCCACCAGCTCGAGCTCGACGCCAAAGGTGAAGCGGTGCCCTGCCCCACTCTGGTTGCCGGCCGGCGCCACCACCCAGACGTCGTCGCTGAGCGTTTTGGCGATCTCTTCCATGACGGCGATGCCGGGCGCGTCGACGCCGTCGTCATTGGTGATGAGGATGCGGGGGCCGGTCACGAGCGGGCGCCGATGCTCTTGATCCCGCCCATATAGGGCTGCAGCACCTCGGGGACGGCGATCGAGCCGTCCTCCTGCTGGTAGTTTTCGATCACCGCGATCAGCGTGCGACCGACGGCGAGGGCCGAGCCGTTGAGGGTGTGGACGTGGCGGATCTTGCCGTCCTTGCCCTTGTAGCGGGCATCCATGCGGCGGGCCTGGAAATCGCCGCAGACAGAGCACGACGAGATCTCGCGATAGGTGTCCTGCCCCGGCAGCCAGACCTCGATGTCGTAGGTCTTCTGCGCGCCGAACCCCATGTCGCCGGTCGAGAGCGTCATCACCCGGTAGTGGAGGCCGAGTTTCTGCAGCACCTCTTCGGCCGAGGCGAGCATCCGCTCGTGCTCGTCGGCAGAGGTCTCGGGCGTCGTGATCGACACCAGTTCGACCTTGTTGAACTGATGCTGCCGCAGCATGCCGCGCGTATCGCGCCCAGCCGACCCGGCCTCGGAGCGGAAGCACGGGGTCAATGCGGTGAAGCGCAGCGGCAGGTCCTCCTCGCGCTGGATGCTATCGCGGACGAGATTGGTGAGGGGGACTTCGGCGGTGGGGATCAGCGCGAGGCGTCCGTCGCCGTGTTTGACGAAGAACAGATCCTCCTCGAACTTCGGCAACTGGTTGGTGCCATAGAGCGCGTCGTCCTTGACCAGGATTGGCGGCTGCACCTCGGTGTAGCCGTGCTCGTTGGTGTGAAGGTCGAGCATGAACTGGCCCAGCGCCCGCTCCATGCGGGCAAGGCCAGCCTTGAGCACCACGAAGCGCGAGCCGGAAATCTTGGCGGCGGCCTCGAAGTCCATCATGCCCAGCGCTTCGCCGGTCTCGAAGTGCTCCTTCGGCTCGAAGCTGAAGCTGGGCTTCGGCGGCCGCACCTTCGCGGCCGTGGTCGGGTTGCCGTTCGGCCCGAAATACTCGACGTTCTCGGCCTCGCCGTCGCCCGCCGGCACGTCGTCCTTGGGCAGGTTCGGCATCACCAGCAGCGCGTTGCGCAGCGCCTCGTCGGCCTTGCGGCGGTCGTCCTCGCCGGCCTGGATGGCGTCCTTGAGCT
>JANXSI010000279.1 GCA_025352765.1 Devosia sp.
TTGAAACCGGCGGTGTAGAGCGCTGCCTTGTGAATGGGGGCCGTGACCACAGCGCGCGTAGCGCCTGCCAGCGTCTCGGCGACGGCGCGGGCGATCGATTCGACCACCACCTTGCCCGAGAGCGGACTGGTTTCGCCCGGCCTGTCGGGCACCAGCCCGTCGAGGTGAAGGACCGGCAGGGCCGAAGCAAATTCCGCAGCCGCCCCGGCTACGCTGGTCGCGGCAAAGTTGATGTTCATGCCGAGGCGGCGCGCCCGGGCCGCGAGGAAGCCCATGTTGCCGAACACGATGAACGGGGGCAGGCCATGCTGCTCCCGCTCCAGATAGAGTTTCAGGATCAGATCCGGGCCTATGCCGGCCGGCTCACCCATGCTGATCGCGAGGGGAGCCGGGTTCGCCATTTCAGTTGACGACGATCTGCGCCTTGGCCTTGAGATCGGCCAGATACTTGTTGGCCTCGGTCTTGAGGGCGCCGTTGCCGGCTGTCTGGCGCAGATTGTCGGCAATGAACGTGGTGTCCTGCGACACGTCCTTGGCGCAAACCGCCAGCATCGACACACCATTCTCGACGACGCGCGGCTTGGTAATGCCGCCGACATTGAGCTTGCTGAGCTCGGCGGAGAGCGCGTCCGGGAACTGCGTCGCATGGCGGCGGCCGATGTCGCGCACGGCGGCGTCGGTGTAGGAAAGGCTGAGCTGCACCGCGGTGTCGCAGCCCTTGAAGCTTTTGCGGTACTGGTTGGCCTGCGCCGTGCGGGCGCTGGCCGATCCCTTGCCGCCGGGCAGCAGGAAGATCACTTCCTTGAGGATGTAGTCGAAGCTGTTTGCGGCGGTGAGCTTGGCCTTGGCTTCCTTGTCGATGTCGGCGTCCGAGATCTGCACCTTGCCGTTGATCGCGACGGCGGTGACCTTGTTCCAGGCAATGGTCGCCCGCAGGCGGTCGCGCAGCGTCGCAATACCGACGCCGTTGTCGGTCAGCACCTTCTGCAGGTTGGTCAGCGAGACCTTGATCTGGCGCGCCAGCTGCAGCACTGCGTCGTCGACCTCGGCTTCGCTGACCGTGAGGCCCAGGCGCTTGGCTTCCTGGAGCTCGAGCGCTTCGTTGACCAGCTCATCCATGGCCGTCTGCTGGCCCTTCTTGCCCTCGATCTTGAACAGCGCCAGGCGCTGCGAGATCTGCAGGTCCGAAATCGGCTGTCCGTTGACCTGGATCTTGACCGTCGCCGCCGACGCCGGGGCGGCATACAGCATCAGCGTCAACCCTACGAGCATTGCGCCCAAAACGCGGTGCATCTTCATCTCAACGCCTGTCTCTAGAAAAGCCCTTGGGCTTTAAGTCCTCGAAAATTGCGGCTGAAATCGGTGCGTCAGAACGCCAGCGAACCGTCGGGGCCCTTGAGGCCCACATGGAACCCGAACCCGTAGGTGGTCGGCTTAACGTAGCCACTGCCGCTGATGGTGAAATAGCCATCGTCGTATCCGACGCCGCCGGTCACCTGGGCCCAGCTGTTGGTCGCAATGTTGTGGGTATAGCCGGCCTGGAGGCTCCAGTAGTCGGCGACCGGCACCGAAACGTTGGTCGCGATCTCGTGGCTGACCGAAGTGCCGAGGTCGGCATTGGCGGCGACGTAGCTGTAGGACACGCCTGCCCAGAACCGCGACAGGCTGTAGGTCACCGCCGCCCCGGCCCGGGTGACTCGCGGAGTGGCCGGATCGATCTGGAGCGCCGTCTGGCCACCAAAGCCGTTGGCGAGCTGGCCGTTGGCGCTGGCGACGATGTAGGATGCGGTGCTGCCCAGGCCCGTGCTGGTGCCGGTCTGCGCCGCGTCGCCGATACCGAGCCCATTGGTGCCCAGCAGGTGGAAGGATTGCCCGGCGACCAGTTCGAGCCAGCTGCCATCGGCGAAGCTGCCGAGATAATGCGCGCCCAGATTGGCGCGAAGGCCGGTTTCCTGCCGGTCGATGCCCGAAAAGCGGTTGTATGAGAAGAGGTTCGAGGTATCGAACACAAAGCTCTGGGCGTCGTCGTTGGTGATGCCGACATCGGTCGTCGACGAGCCGCGATAGACGATCTGCGCAATCGGCTCGAGCAGATGCGTGTCGCCGCCATTCTTGGCCAGCAGCGGCCAGCGGAAGTCCATCGCGGCAATGGGGGTGGCACTGAGGAGAGAGGTGGCACCCGGAGCGCTCGCGAGACTGCTGGCGCCGTCATAGTTCGCTGCGTCGAGGCGCGCGCCGAGATAGGGTGTCGCGGTGATGCCGCCGGGGAGGACCCATTGATTTTCCCAGGCCCCCTCGAGTTCGAGGTGCTGCTTGGCGCCTTCGTACCCGTAGACGTAGGGGACGCCGCCTATCATGGTGCTCTGGTCGTCGCCCCGATAGACGCTCACCAGCTTGCCCGACAGGTTTACCCGGCCGGCGCCCGGCGCCAGTTCCTGCACATGATCGAACTCGATGACCGGCAGCGCCTCGGCCTGCTTGGGATAGTCGGTGGCATAACTGCCAAGCTTGTTGAAGTGCTGGACCCGCGCGTCGACGTAGGAATCGTCGGTCAAATAGGTCGCATAGACCTGATCGGTCGTGCTGGTCGCGGTGCTCAGACCGTAATCGGGAAGGTAGCCATTGTCAGTGAAGGCCGAGTACGACCAGCCAACGGTCCATTCCTTGGTCGGGGTAAAGCGGCCGGTCGTCTGGATGGCGCCGCGCCATTCGCGGTCGCCGACTTCGCCCGAATAAGCGCCCGGGTTGAACTGCCGGATGCCTGAGGCCTGGACATCGATTTCGCCGCCCAGCTCCGGGATGCGCCAATCGACGTCACCGCGCATCAGGAAACCCTGCGAACTGAAGAGCGAGGGGGACAGGATGATGTCGACGTTCTCGCCCGACGGAATGAAGTAGGGGACCGTGAGGCCAAAGCCGCGCTGGCCGTCGGTCGACACCGACGGCATGCGCAACCCGCCGGCCCGCGGCTGCGTCGGATCGGGGATCCAGAACCAGGGCAGCCAGGCCACGGGGATGCCGAGGACTTCGAGCGAGGGCTGGTCGAGATAGACCGCCGCATGGGCGCGGTCATAGGTCATGCGGGCGGACTTGACCTTCCAGCCGATCTTGCGGCCCTTGCTGTCGATGCAGAGGCCGCAGGGCGAATAGCTCGCCTCGGTCAGCGTGGTGACCAGCGCGTCGGTGTAGTGCGCATCGCGCGCCGTGATCTTGGCACCGGCCGCGGTGGTCAGCGTCAGCGAATCGATGAAGGCTTCCTTCATCCCGCCGGTGACCTTGACCGAGTCCATTTCGTAGGAATTGTTGAGCGTGTCGCGCATGACCACATGCCCGATTGCATTGAGGTCGCCGGTCGTCTGGTCATATTCCAGCCGGTCGGCGCGAATGACATAGCCCTGGTAGGAAATTACGGCGGCGCCTTCGGCGACGATCAGCCCTTTGGCCGCATCGTAGGACATGCGGTCAGCCTCGACCGCGGCCGGACCCATTGAGGAGTGCGCGGGCACGTCGAAGAAACCCGCAGGCAGAAGCTGCGCCTGCGCCGCGCCGGTAGCCACAATCACAATGAAAAATCCGGCGACCGTGCATGCCAAAAGGCTGCGCCACGCCAGTCCCGACCCTTTGGCGGCGCGCAAAACCATCACGCTCGGCCGTCTCGTTTTAACAGCAGCACTGTCAGCCCAATGACAATTTCCACACAAACCGTCCCCGCGGCGGTCGATGTGGGATCGAGAACCCCAGCGAACCCGGACTGGTTCGCCAACTCTGCCGTCACATAAACCACAAAACCAGAAGAGATGCCATAAAGGACCATCCAGCCAAGCAAATTTGTGCCGCGATATCCTGAAGCAATTGCCAATTTTGTCAGGGCTCGCTGGGCGCGGGCGAGCCGGGTTTCGCGGAGTCGCGGGCTCGTGGCGCGGTCATTGGCCCGCGTCATGCGCTCGATCTCCGCGCCCTGAGTCATGCCGCAACCCTCCGCCGACGCGGCCCGCCCGGTCGCAGGATTTTCAGCTGTCGCGCCAGCAGGAACAGTCCCGCCAGCATCAGGGCAACCGATCCCGAGGCAAAGCCGAAGAGGCTAGGGACCGGCAGGTAGGAGGAGATTGTGCGCTCGATGAACGCGGCCCCGAGCACCGCGATTTCGACGGGAAGGACGAAGCCCCTCCGGGTGCCGGTCGGGAAGGCTGCCAGCCCGGCGACGAACAGGCACATGGCAATGACCCGGATGCCCTCGGCAGTGCGCCGCCACAGGGTCTTGGCGATGGTGTCGTTCCAGTCGCCCGACAGCAGCAGGTCGATGCTGGTGGTGGCCGCCAGCGCATCGCTGTCGTAGCCCGATGAGGCCAATTGGTCAATCGGCAGGTCGTAGCTGTCGAAACTC
>JANXSI010000310.1 GCA_025352765.1 Devosia sp.
CGATGATGCCGCCGCCGATGACGACGATCTGCGCGTGAGTGGGGAGGGCCATCAGGGCGTTCCGAAGCGGGTGTGATAGTCGGCGAGCACGAGCTCGAGGCGGGCGAAATTGACTTCGGCGTAGGCGGCATAGTCGACGCCGGGCCGGTCGAGATGCGGGATGCTGACCAGCGACCACAGCGCCTCGCGCAACAGCGACGCGGCCTCCATGGCGGCATGGCTGCGGCGCTGGTCGATCGACGGGGGCAGGCCGAAATAGGCCCTGAGCAATGTATCGGACTGAGCCTCGCTGAAGCCGGAGTTGGAGGACAGATTGGCCAAATCGAACATGGCGGTGCCGAGGCCGGCATATTCGTAGTCGATCAGCCACAGGCGGCTGCCGTCGTCGATCAGGTTGGCGGGCAGCAGGTCGTGATGTCCGACAACGATGGGCAGCGGCAGCTGCGCTGCCTCGAGTTCGTCGTTGATCCTGAGCCAGTGGGCGAGGTCGGCGTCGTTCGCGGCGCCGGTTTCACGCAACTGCCGGACATAGTCGCGGTTGACGTGGAACACCCAGAACATGAAGGCGGCGCCCGAGAGCTGGGGGGCCATGGTCTCGTGGAAGCGGCGGAGGAAGTGCGCGATGCGCGGAATGTCGGCACGGACGTCGTCGACATCGAGCACCTTGCCCTCGACGAAGCGCGAAATCATGAGGCCGGGCTCGGCGTGGACCACTTCGGGGGCAAACCCGGCGGCGTGGGCGGCGCGGGCCGACATCACCTCGCGGTCGCGGAAGACGTGGTGGAAGGGGAAATCGCGGGTGACGCGGACGACGTATTTGCCGCTCCGGTCGGTGGCGGTGAAGCTCTGGTTGGAGATGCCGCCGCTCAACGGGGCCAATTGCACCGGACCCGACCAGAGCGGTAGCGCGGCAATTCGGCCTTCAATGTCCGCCATCGGCGTCAAAAACCCCTCGTGTCCGGGCCCCAGCCCCGGCAAGGCGTCCTCTTTAGCCGATTGCTCGGGCGGCTCAAACCCCCGGCGGCGCGGGCCTCGACTTTGCCGCAGGCCGTCCCAAGTCTTGTCATGCTCCGGCCGATATGCTGGCTTAGCGCCCGCAAGGATACATCTGGACCGGTTGGGCGGTTTTGGGACGAGGACGACTTCGGGCAGCGCTGATGGTGCTCCTTGTGCTGCTGACCGGTCCGGTCGCGGCGCAGGACAAGCCGTTGCGCGGCATTGCCCTCGTCATCGGCGAGAGCAAATACGAGCAATTGCCGGTGCTGGCCAATCCGCAAAAGGACGCGCGCGACATCGACCGGCTGCTGGGCGATCTCGGATTCGAGGTCGATCGCGTGCTCAACGCCGATGGCGAGGAGATGCGCGACGCTATTGCGCGCTTTACCAGTGAAGCGAAAGACGCCGATGTCGCGCTGGTCTATTATTCTGGCCACGGCATCGAGGCCAAGGGCGAGAATTTTCTCGCGCCGACCGACACGGACGTGACGTCCCCCGAGGCGGCCGGCGCTAGCATGATCGCGGTGCAGCCGCTGCTCGAGGCGCTGAGCAAGGCGGCGCCGGTGACCATCATCCTCCTCGATGCCTGCCGGTCCGACCCGTTTCCGCCGGGGCAGATGATTCTGCTGCCGGGCGAGGCGGCGCCGGTCGCCGTGGTGAACGAGGGACTGGCGGCGGTGCGCGGGCCCAAGGCGATCGCGACTGCCAGCAAGGCTGCCGACAGTTTTGGGACGGTGATCGGTTTTGCGGCGGAACCGGGGGAGCCGGCGCTCGATGGCGCGCCGGGCGAGAACTCGCCCTATGCGGCGGCATTGCTCAAGCACTTCGCCGCCGGGGGCTATGCCTTCGGCGATGTGATGACGATGGTGAGCGAAGAGGTCTACCTCAAGACCAAGGCCAAGCAGTTGCCGTGGGTCAACTCGTCGCTGCGCCGCGTGCTGACTTTCGGCGCGCCGGAGCCGGACGACGACCCCGACCATGCCGCCATCCGCACCGAACGGCGGAAACTGCTGTTGTCGATCGCCTCGACGCCGACGCCGACGCGGTCCTATGTCGAAACGCTGGCGAGCCAGGAGGCGGTGCCGCTCGATGCGCTCTACGGCATGCTCGACGTGCTGGGGGTCAAGACCGCCGGCAGCGGCGACGATCTCGAGCAGCAGCTGCAGAAGGGTGCGGCCAAGCTCAAGCAACTGATGGCCGAGAAATCGACGGCGGTGAAGGCGGATCCGGAGCTGGAGCGGCTCTCCAGACTCGCCGAGGATGCCGAGGCCGAGGGCGCCATCGCGCTGGCGCTCAAATATCGCGACGAGGCCTCCGGCCGCGCCGACACGCTGCTCAAGGGCAAGCAGGCCGAGGCCGATCGGCTGAAGCAGGACATGCTCGACATCGCCTCGACCTATGCGGCGAACGCGGCGACGGCGCTGCTCAATTTCGACCATGTGCGCGCCGCCGAGCTTTACGGCAAAGCCTATGACGCGGTGAAGGACTGGGACAAGACTGAGGCGCTGACCTACAAGATCGGGCAGGGCGATGCGCTTTACGACGAGGGCTACTACACCGCCCGGAACGCGCCGCTCGAGACGGCGCTGGCGGTTTATGCCGAGGCGCAGACGCTGGCGCCGCGCGACGGTGATCCCAGCCGTTGGGCGGAGTTGCAGGACAGGGTAGGTCAGGCGCAGCAGGTCCTTGGAGAGCGCTTTGCCGAGGACACGATGCTGCAGGAGGCTGTCAAATCCTATCGCGCGG
>JANXSI010000328.1 GCA_025352765.1 Devosia sp.
GTGGACTATGAACTGCTGCGCGCGCTGCATGCGAGCGGCGGACACCTCGTGGGGGCGGACGGTGGGGCCGACCAGATCGTCGCGGCCGGGCTGCTGCCGGAAGCGATCATCGGGGACCTGGACTCGCTCGCCGACCCCCTAGGGTGGATCGGCCGAACCAAGCTGCTGCGGATCGCCGAACAGGACACCACGGACTTTGAAAAGGCGCTCTACTCGACCCATGCGCCGGTGACGATTGCGCTCGGGATGACCGGCAAGCGCTTCGATCATACGCTGGCGGCGCTCGACGCGCTGGCGCGCTATGCGACGGACCGGGTGATCATCGTGGTCGATGAAACCGATCTCGCCGTAGCGCTGAGCGGGTCGTTCAGTTTCGAGGTAGATGCCGGCGATCGCGTCTCAGTGCATCCGCTGTTGCCGATCAGCTTCCGCCGGTCGATCGGACTGAAATACCCTCTTGATCGGCTGAAGCTCGCCCCAGGGGTGCGGACGGGGACGTCGAATGAAGCCGAACTCGGCCCTTTCCGGATCGATCCAGAACCGCGCTCCAAAGCACCGTGGCTGCTGATCCTCGACCGCAAATATCTGTTCGCGGTTGCCGCGGCCGCAACGGCGGCGCGAGCCTGACCCGGATACAACAAGGGCCCCTTGCGGGGCCCTCTGAATGGTCGGTCAGGCGTGTTCGTGCGATCGGGCCTTGGCCCTGGCGGCGTTCTGGACGGCCTCCTGGACCTTCTCGAAAGCACGCACCTCGATCTGGCGGATGCGCTCGCGGCTGACGTTGTATTCCTGAGCGAGTTCCTCGAGCGTCGCCGGCTCTTCCTTGAGGCGGCGTGCCTGGAAGATCGCCTTTTCGCGGTCGTTGAGATCGCCCATCGCGTTGGCGAGAAGCCCCATGCGCTCCTTGTACTCTTCCGAGTTGCCGAGCGTCGTTTCCTGGTCCGGCGTGTCGTCGACCAGCCAGTCCTGCCATTCGGACGAGCCCTCGTCGGCGCGCATCGGCGCGTTGAGCGAGGCGTCGCCCGTGAGGCGCTGGTTCATCGAGACGACGTCGGCTTCGGTGACGTGCAGCGTGGTGGCGATCTGCTTGATCTGATCGGGGTGCAGATTGCCGTCGTCGAGGGCGGCGATCTGGCCCTTCACCTTGCGCAGGTTGAAGAACAGCCGCTTCTGCGCGGCGGTGGTGCCGATCTTGACCAGCGACCACGAGCGCAGCACGTATTCCTGAATAGCGGCGCGGATCCACCACATGGCGTAGGTCGCCAGGCGGAAGCCCTTATCGGGCTCGAAGCGCTTGACGGCATGCATGAGGCCGACATTGCCCTCCGAAATGACCTCGGAAATAGGCAGGCCGTAGCCCCGATAGCCCATGGCGATCTTGGCCACGAGTCGCAGGTGCGAGGTGATCAGCCGCTGGGCGGCAGCGGGATCCTCATGTTCCTTGTAACGTTTGGCGAGCATGAACTCCTCATTGGGCTCCAGCATCGGAAACTTCCGGATTTCCTGGAGATAGCGAGACAGTCCGCCCTCAGCCGACAGGATCGGCAAATTGGTCTGGGCCATGGTAGCACCCCTTTCTTCTCCCGCGCGTCCGCGGCAAGAGCTAACCCCCGGCGTCCGAACGGCACACCAAGGGTTGACGCATATATAGGTCAGAATTCGGCGTTGATAAGACCTCGCGCTCGACTGGCCATCGACCGACAATGCGCGGCGTGCGCGGAGGTTCCCCTAGACGGGGCGGGCAAAGGCCTTGTCAAAAGGTTCGAGGGCGTCGGCGAGGCGCTCGAGATCGGGGGGAAGCGGCGCCTCGAAGAACATTTCCTCGCCCGTCACGGGGTGCTCAAAGCCCAGTTCTGCGGCATGCAGGGCCTGCCGGCCGAGGTTTTGCACGATTTCCTTGAGTTCGGGGGCCAGCCGGTTGGCCTTGGTGATGTAGCCGGTCGAATAGAGCGGGTCGGCGACAAGCGGATGGCCGATATGCGCCATATGTACGCGAATTTGATGGGTGCGGCCGGTCTCGAGCTCGCAGCGGACGCGGGTGATGTCCCAGCCTTCATCGCCGAAGCGGGCCTCGACCGCAAAGTGGGTGATCGCTTCGCGGCCGGTCTTGCGAACCGCCTGCTTCATGCGGTTGTTAGGATCGCGGCCGAGGGGGGCATCGATGGTGCCGCGGCCCTGCTGGGTCTGGCCCCAGGCAAAGGCCGTGTAGGCGCGATGCAGCGGTCCGGTGCGGCCGTGATCGGCGAACTGGGCGCTGAGGTGGGACATCGCCCGCTCGGTCTTGGCGACGACCATGACGCCGGACGTGTCCTTGTCGAGACGGTGGACGATGCCGGGCCGCTTGACGCCGTTGATGCCGGGAAGGCCGCCGGCGCAGTGAAACAGCAGGGCGTTGACCAGGGTGCCAGTGGCGTTGCCGGGGGCTGGATGAACGACGAGGCCGACGGGCTTGTTGAGGACGAGCAGTTCGTCGTCCTCGTAGAGGATGTCGAGCGG
>JANXSI010000338.1 GCA_025352765.1 Devosia sp.
GATGCGCTGGGGCTGGTGATCTTCACCATCATCGGCTGCAACGTGGCGATCGACATGGGGCAGGCGCCGGTGATCGTCATCGTCGCCGGCATGGTCACCGGGATTGCCGGCGGCATCGTGCGCGACGTGCTGTGCAACGACGTCCCACTGGTGTTTTCGAGCGAACTCTACGCCACGGTGTCGATCGTCACTGGCTGCCTCTACTTCTTCGGCCTGCAATGGGAGTTCGACAGGACGCTGGTGACCGCGGTGGCCGGCGTCGTCGGCTTCGGCTTCCGCATCCTTGCCATCATGTTCCACTGGGGCATGCCGAAATTCATCTACGACAAGGACCTCAAATGAGGCCGCAACGGCTGCAGCTGTCGCGCCAGGGCGGCTACAGCCTGCAGGCCGCGTCGCAGGCGCTCAACGGCCTGCCGGCCAAGCGCGTGACGCGCCCGGGCCGATGGGGCAATCCGTTCTCGATCGACGAGACGGCGACAAAGTATGGCCTCGACCATGATGCGGCGCAGGCCAAGGCCGTGGCGCTGTGCGCCGAGTGGCTGGCCGGAACGCTCGCCACCGCCCTGTCCCCCGGACCGCCGCCGGACCGCGCCGAAATCCGCACCGAGCTCAGTGGCCACAACCTTGCCTGCTGGTGCCGGCCAGGCACGCCGTGCCACGCCGACATCCTGATTTCCATTGCCAACGAGATCGCAAAATGACCCGTATCGCTTATCTCACCGCCATCGATTTCGGGCCCGGCGAGCTCAAGGTCCTGGCCACAGCCCCGGGCGAGCTCGGCATGAAGCGGCCGCTGCTGGTCGCCGACAAGGGCGTCAAGGCGGCGGGCCTGCTCGACAAGGCGCTGGCCTTCCTGCCGGCTGGAACGCCGCTCTTTCTCGACACGCCGCCCAATCCGACCGAGAGCGCGGTGCATGCCGCCGTGGCGATGTATCGCGCCGAAGGTTGCGACGGCGTCATCGCGCTGGGCGGCGGCTCGCCGATCGATCTCGCCAAGGGCGTGGCGCTGCTCGGAACGCATGACGGGGCGCTCGAAACGTTCGCGATGATCTATGGCGGGCTCGAGCGGATCACCGCCAGGGTGGCGCCGATGATCGCCATTCCGACGACCGCGGGCACCGGCGCCGAGGTCGGCCGTGCGGCGCTGCTAACTCTCGACGACGGGCGCAAGCTCGGGATCATTTCGCCGTACCTCATCCCCAAGCGCGCCATCTGCGACCCCGAGCTGACGCTGGGGCTGCCCTCGATGCTGACGGCGGCAACCGGGCTCGATGCGCTCAGCCATTGCATCGAGACCTTTTGCTCGCCGCGCGACAATCCGCCGGCCGAAGCGATCGCGCTCGACGGGGCAGGGCGGATCTGGCGCAATCTTGAGACGGCCTCGAAAACCGGCGGCGACCTCAAGGCGCGCACCGAGATGATGATGGGGGCGCTGATGGGGGGGTTGGCGTTCCAGAAGGGACTTGGCGCCGTCCACTCGCTGAGCCATGCGCTGGGCGGGCTCAAGGACGTGTCGCTGCACCACGGGACGCTGAATGCCATCCTGATGCCGATCGTCGTGCGCTTCAACGCGCCGCAGATTGCGGCCAAGCTCGACAAGCTGGTCGCCGCCATGGGGATGGCTCCGGGCATGGACCTTGCGGCCGAACTCGACGCGCTCAACCGGCGCCTCGGCATTCCCGCGGGCCTCAGGGCCGTCGGTGTCCGCGAGGATCATTTCGACTGGGTGATCGAGCGGGCGCTGGCCGACCACAGCCATGCGACGAACCCGCGGGTGCCGAGCGCGGCGGAGTATCGGGCGATGCTGAGTGAGGCGATAGGTTAGCCAGGGTTTCCTCCCCCCGCACGCGGGGGGAGGTGCCGCCGGCAGGCGGCGGAGGGGGGCGGCCGCTTGCTCTGCGCGTGCGGCTCCCCCTCCACCACGCTGCGCGTGGTCCCGCCATTCGAGCGTAGCTCTCATGGCCTTCTCACCTAAGATCGCTCCACTGGAGCGATCTTGCCTGCGGCACGGCTCGAAGTCCCCCGCAAGCGGGGGAAGGACCCGACTGCGCAACCCCTTTACGCCGTCCGATTTTTGCTGATAGCCTGATCGTTGATGAACGCGCCGCCAATGCGGAGTCGTCGGGTCGCCGACCGTGGTTCATCGCCGAGCGAGGGGAAACCTGACCGCGTCGGCCGACGTAATTGCTATTGCCGAAATTCCGGCGGGGAGATGGGGAATGGGTGCTGTCAGCATCAACGATGTGCGCAAGAGCTACGGCGGCATGGAAGTGCTGCACGGCGTTTCGGTCGACATCAAGGACGGCGAATTCGTCATCCTCGTGGGCCCCTCGGGCTGCGGAAAATCGACGCTGCTGCGCATGATCGCCGGCCTCGAAGAGATCACCTCGGGCGAGATTTCGATCGCCGGCCGGGTGGTCAACAATCTGCCGCCCAAGGATCGCGACATCGCCATGGTGTTCCAGTCCTACGCGCTCTACCCGCACATGACGGTCGAGCAGAACATGGGCTTTTCGCTGAAGCTGCAGCGGGTCAGCAAGGAAGAGACGCGCCAGCGCGTCGATGCCGCCGCCGCGATCCTCGGGCTCGAACCCTACCTGAAGCGCTTCCCGCGGCACCTGTCTGGCGGCCAGCGGCAACGCGTTGCCATGGGCCGCGCCATCGTGCGCAAGCCTGCGGTGTTCCTGTTCGACGAACCGCTCAGCAACCTCGATGCCAAGTTGCGCGTGCAGATGCGCTCGGAGATCAAGCAGAACCACATGCGTCTGAAGACGACCACGGTCTACGTGACGCATGACCAGATCGAGGCCATGACCATGGCCGACCGGATCGTCGTCATGCATGACGGCGTCATCGAGCAGATCGGCACGCCGCTCGAGCTCTACGACCGCCCGGCCAATCTGTTCGTCGCCGGCTTCATCGGCTCGCCGGCCATGAACATGCTGACCGGCAAGGTCGAGGGCAACGAGTTCGTGTCCGACAACGGTACGCACATCAACCTCAGCATGACGCCGGCCAACTCGTCGGGCCGCACGGTGACGCTGGGCGTGAGGCCCGAGCATTTCGCGCTCGATCCCAACGGCGTGCCGGCCGAGATCCTGACTGTCGAGCCGACGGGCTCGGAGACGCAGGTGATTGCCCGCTATGCCGGGCACGAGATCACCGGCGCGTTCCGCGAGCGCATCACGGCGCAGCCGGGCGAGTCGATCAAGATCACGCCGATCCCGGGCTCGGTGCATCTGTTCGATGCCCAGAGCGGGGCGCGCATCGCGTCGTAACCGACCGATTGGCGGAACCGGGCGCGGGGTCAAGCGTCCGGTTCTCTCTTCTTTGCGATCGCGCACGATCGGGGACCTCCCATGCGACAGACCTGGCGCTGGTTCGGACCGGCGGACCTTGCGAGCATCGACGACATCGTCCAGGCGGGCGCGCAGGGCGTCGTCACGGCGCTGCACCATGTGCCTAACGGCGTGGTGTGGACAGAAGACGAGATTTCAAAGCGCCAGCAGCAGGTGGCGACGCGCAAGGACGGCTCGCCCTCCGGCATCGGCTGGGACGTGATCGAGAGCCTGCCGGTGTCCGAGGACATCAAGAAGCAGAAGGGCGAGTGGCGCAGCCACATCGCCAACTACAAGACCTCGCTCGAGAACGTCGCCCGCGCCGGGCTCGACGTGCTCTGCTACAATTTCATGCCGGTGCTCGACTGGACGCGCACGGATCTGCGCTACCGGCTCGGCAATGGCGGAACCGCAATGCGGTTCGACATCAACGATTTTGCGGCGTTCGACATCCACATCCTGATGCGGAAGGGCGCGGCGGAGGACTATTCGGAGGCCGTGCGTGACGCGGCGGCGCGGCGGCTCCAGGGCCTCGACGACGCCGCGCGCAAGGTGCTGGCGCGCAACGTGACGATGGGGCTGCCCGGCTCGACCGAGAGCCTGTCGCTCGAGGACGTGCGGACACATCTGGCGGAGTACGGCAACATCTCGCCCGATCAGCTGCGGGCGCATTTCGTGGCCTTCCTCGAAGAGGTGGTGCCGGTGGCCGAAAAGCTCGGCATCCGGCTCGGCTGCCACCCGGACGATCCGCCGTTTCCGCTGCTCGGCCTGCCGCGGGTGATGTCGACCGAGGCGGACTACCGGTTCATGCTCGGGGCGGTGCCGTCCCGTGCCAATGGAATGACGCTCTGCTCGGGTTCGCTCGGGGCGCGGCCGGATAACGACCTGCCGGGAATGATGCAGCGGTTCGGCGACAAGGTGCACTTTCTGCACCTCCGCAACGTCAAGCGCGACGGGCCGGAGATTGCCGGATCGTTCTTCGAGGCGGAACACCTCGACGGCGATACCGACATGGTGGCGCTGATCGCCGCGATCATCGCCGAGGAGCGCCGGCGCAAGGAAGCGGGCCGGGCGGATCACCAGATCCCGATGCGACCCGACCATGGGCAGGACATTCTCGACGACCTGAAGCGGCAGTCGCAGCCGGGCTATCCGACCATCGGCCGGCTCAAGGGCCTCGCCGAGCTGCGCGGGGTGACCCGGGCGCTCGAACACGCGCAGTTCGGGCTCAGCGGCTAGTCCTCGAGCAGGTAGCCGCGACGGGTCGGCAGCGGCGTGGTGCCGACGATCTTGGCGATGCCTTCGCCGCGCGTCACGTATTTGCGCAGCGTGCGACTGAGCACCAGCCCATCGGTGCCGGCAAGGATCGGCGTGCGCCCGAGGAAGGCATCGGGTCCATCGAGCGCGATGAGGTCGGCGACGGCATCGCCCTTGCGGATGCGCTGGCCCAGGTCGACCCGGTAGGCGAGCAGGCCCGGCCGGTCGACCTTGACAAGGTCGGTCGCCTCGAACGGCGTGGCGCTGCACAGCCGTTCGGGTGTCGGTCCCGGGTCGGCGGCAATCAGCCCGCGGCCGGCGAGAAAGCCGAAGAGGCGCAGCGCGTCCTGCTCGCCGAAATGGTCGAAACTGTCGGCGGCGCCACGATATTCGAGCGTCGCGGTGGCGCTCGGCATGGGCACGGGCTTGCCCGGATTGGCCTGGGCGACCTTGCGATAGAGCAGCGGCAGGACTTCGTCGAAGGAGCCGCCGCCGCTGTCGGCAGCGGTCAGCACGGCGGCAGCTCCCATCCAGTCGGCGAGGTCCTGCAACTCGGGCATCAGTTCGGGGGAGGTGAAGATGTGCAGCAGCGAGTCGCTGTCGCAGTGCAGGTCGAGCACAAACTCCGCGTCGTGCGCTTCCTTGAGCAGGAACAGCCGCAACTGTTCGGGGGCGGTGCGCGGCTGCTGGGCGTCGATCCACTGCGCCACGGCCTTGCGGATCAGGTTGACGTTGAAGCGCTCGTCGTCGCCGAGGCGACCGGCGAGCTGCGTGCGGATCATGGCGAAGAGGTCGGGCCACTGCCGGTTGTAGTTGACGCCGCTGGCGATGTCGGAGCGGCCGAGGTGGCGGCGCTGCACGAAATTGGACATGCCGAACGGGTTGGCCATCGGGATGACGACGAAGCGCGCCTGCAACAGGCCCTGATCGTCGGCGGTGCGCAGCATCGGCAGGAGGTGGTGCAGCACCATGGTGCCGGGTTGCTCATCGGCGTGGAGGGCGGCCTGCAGATAGACCTTCTCGGGCGCGTCGGCCGGGCCGATCCGATAGAAATTGAGCTCGGTCGTTACCCCCGGCGTGTCGCCGCGCAGTTTCAGCGTTTCGAGCTTGAAGGTCATGGCGCTCCCTGTCCCGGCCCGGGGCACACGCCGCATCGGGCGCGGCGAGATGAAAACTAAAGGATCAAGAGCCACAAGACGAGGGCGTTGAACAGGTTTTCAATCGAATGCAGGTGAGGTGAGCGGGGCGGCCGGTCGGCCGCCGGGCCTCAGTTCGGCTTGAAATAGGGCGCGGGTCCGAGATCGGGGAAGTATTTGGCGATCAGGGCGTCGAGCCAGCCATCGGCTTTTACCGCCGCCAGCGCCGTGTTGAGCTTGCCCTTGAGATCGGTGTCGGCCTTGCGCACGCCGATGGCGGCGCCCTTGCCGATCGGGATGTCGGGCCCGTCGGACTTCAGCGCGCCGTTCGAAGCGGCGACCTGTTCGTCGACATAGGAGCCCTCGGCCAGATAGAGGTCGAGCGTGCCGGCATTGAGGTCGGCAATCGCCTGGTCGGCGTCGACGGCGATGATGGTGTTGTCGGCCTTGAGGCTCTGCAGGTAACTCGCCTGGGCGGAGCCCGACGGGGCACCGAGCTTCAGCCCCTTGAGGGCGGAGTAGTCGTAGAGCTTGCCCGCGACCGAGAGATAGTTGGAGGGATCGGGCGGGAAATACTCGTCGGTGAAGTCGATGGTCTTCAGCCGGTCGTCGGTGATCGTCATGTCGGAGACGATGGCGTCGTAATTGCTGGCCGTGAGGTTGGCGATCAGCGTGTCCCACTCGTTGGTGACCCAGACGCACTCGAGGCCGGCGCGCTTGCAGAGCTCGTTGCCGAGGTCGATGTCGAAGCCGCTGACCTTGCCGGCATCGTCGAGCGTGTTGAAGGGCGGGTAGGCGCCTTCGGTCGCGAGCTTGATGGGGGCAGCGGATGCGCCGAGGCTCAGCAGCAGGCTCAGCAGCGCCGAAAGGATCAGCCGGGTCATCATCATCTCCTCGCCATCGGGCCGCAAGACCGGAGGGGCACGCTGTCGCGGTCGGGCGCCGCCGTCAATCGAAGACGCGCGACGTGGTTTCTGCTGCACCCAGACGAGCAAAAGGGCGGCCCAAGGACCGCCCTTCAGAGGCTGGACGCCAGCGGTTACGCCGCGGCGCGGGAGCCTTCGTCGAAGAACAGCGCCTGGCTGATCAGCGCCTTGACCATGTCGGTATTGAACGGCTTGGTCACGAGGAAGGTCGGCTCCGGCCGCTCGCCTGTGAGCAGGCGCTCGGGGAACGCGGTGATGAAGATCACGGGCAGCGCTTCGGTCGAGAGGATGTCGTTGACCGCATCGATGCCGGAAGACCCGTCGGCCAGCTGGATGTCGGCGAGGATCATGCGGGGCGAGGTGCGTCCGTAGAGCGCGACGGCTTCCTTGTGGGTGCGGGCGATGCCGACCACGCGATGGCCGAGCGACTCGACGAGCTGCTCGATGTCCATGGCGATCAGCGGCTCATCCTCGATGATCATGATATCGGTCGCCACCTGGCGGGAGATATCGGTCGAGGCGGTATCGAGGAGGGCGGTGAACTCGGAATCCGAGATGTCGAGGATCTCGGCCGCTTCCTCATTGGTGAAGCCTTCGACCGCCACCAGCAGGAAGGCCTGGCGCGGACGGGGCGCGAGGTTGCCCAGATTGCGCGAGGCCCGCTGTTCCCAGACGAAATGCGGCTGCGGGTTGGGGATGTTCACGGCCGACGACGAAAACAGCTTCGAAAACAGCTTGTAGAGCGAGATGCGGTCGTTCGACGCCTCGGGGAAGATCGAGACGTCGGCGATCAGCGCTTCCAGTGTTGCCGCCACGTAGGCGTCGCCCGAGGTCTGCGATCCCGTCGTGGCGCGCGAGAACCGGCGCAGATACGGGAGGTGCGGAGCGATCCGCGTGGACAAGGTCATTCAATAGGCTCCCTTTGACGCAAGCTTTGGTGGTTTACCCGAACCTTGAAACGAGGGGCGTTGCCGTTCGTTCCCTCACGACGGAACTTTTCATCCAACCGAGCATTCATGCTACCACATCAGGGCTTTGCGTCTCCCTGAAAGACAGGTCCGGGTAGTGAAAGACAAAACCAAAATGAATGAAATGGGTGTACCGCGCTCGCGGCGCACGGAAGACGGGCTCGGCCCCAACTCCGACATCGGGGCCAAGCTTCGCGCCTTTTACGGTGCTGTGCAGGACCAGCCTATTCCAGACAAGTTCCTGGATTTGCTGGAGAAACTCGACCAGGTCGAGCAGGCCACGAAGAAAAAGGACTGACCAGTGCAGGAGTCCCCTTCGTTCAAGCGAGACTTGCTGGCGACGCTGCCGTCGCTACGCGCCTTCGCGGTTTCGCTGAGCGGCCGGCATGACCGGGCCGACGATCTGGTGCAGGACACCATGATGAAGGCCTGGGCCAAGCAGGACAGTTTCCAGATGGGCACCAACATCAAGGCCTGGCTGTTTACGATCCTGCGCAACGAATTCTACAGCCAGATGCGCAAGCGCGGCCGCGAAGTGCAGGACAGCGACGGGGCGTTCACCGAACGTCTGTCGGTGCATCCGGCGCAGTATGGCGTGCTCGACATGGCTGACTTCAAAAAAGCCCTCGACAGCCTGCCGCCGGACCAGCGCGAAGCCGTGGTGCTGATCGGCGCGTCCGGATTCTCGTACGAAGAAGCCGCCGAAATCTGCCAGTGTGCCGTGGGCACGATGAAAAGCCGGGTGAGCCGGGCGCGTACCCGCCTCCAGGAAGTGCTGCAGATCTCGGGCGAAGCCGACTACGGCCCGGACGCCGTATCGGCCCAGGTGACGACCCACACCCTCGGCTGACGCCAGCCCGCGTTATCGTGCCGCTGCGCCAGACCGGTGCGGCGGTAAACGCTTGTCCTCTCCGACGCGGGGCCGTCGTGGTCTGTCACTTAACAAAGACATGTGCGACCGGGTGCAACCCCTTCACTCGCCGTGGCGTTGCGCCCCCATATTCTGGCACTATCTGGGGTGAACCAACCGTGAGCGTCATCCTGCCAGTCTCCACCCGCCGCGTCCCCTGTGAGCAATGTCCACTGCGCTCGATGGCGCAGTTCCGGGCGTTCGCGCCCGAGGAGCTGAAGTTCGTCTCGACCTTCAAGCGCGGCGAACTGGTGGCCGAGCCAGGGTCGATGATCCTTGCCGAAGGCGCGCACAGCGCGCAGCTGTTCACGCTGCTCAGTGGCTGGGCGTTTCGCTACAAGATGCTCGAGGACGGGCGGCGGCAGATCCTCAACTATTGCCTACCCGGCGACCTGATCGGGCTGCAGGGCTCGGTGATCGGCGCCATGGAGCATTCCGTCGAGGCGCTGTCGCCAGCGGTGCTATGCGTGTTCCAGCGCGACCGGCTGAGCGAGCTGTTCAAGAACCACCCCGGGCTGTCGTTCGACGTGACCTGGCTCGCCTCGCGCGAGGAGCGGATGCTCGACGAAAACCTGCTGAGCCTTGGGCGCCGCACGGCGCTCGAGCGAGCGGCCTATCTCGTCGCGTTCCTCCATCAGCGCGCCATCGCGGTCGGATCGGTCGAGGGCAAGTCGCTGCTTATCCCCATCACCCAGCAGCATGTCGCCGATACGCTCGGCCTGTCGATCGTTCACACCAACAAGACGCTCAAGAAGCTGTCCGATAAAAAGCTCATCCGCTGGCACGACCGGGCCTGCGAAGTGCTGGACGCGCTGGGGCTGATGGAGGAAGCTGGCTGGAGCGGCCTGCTCGAAGGCACGCGGCCGCTGATCTGAGGAACGATCCAGCCGCCTGCGGTGTTTGAGTACGAGCTTGGGGGCCTTCGGCATGCGATTTGTCGGCGTATTCAACCGCGACGGCGGCACGTTCAAGACCATGGACATGAACGCCTTCGCGGCCCACGCGGTGGCCGTCTTCGCCGCGCATGGCCAGACGCTCGATGCCCGCATCGTCGAGGGCAAGCACCTGGTGGCGGAGCTTAAGCGGGCGGCCGGCGAGGCCGATGTGCTGCTGGCCGGCGGCGGCGACGGCACCATCTCGGCGGCGGCCGGGATCGCTTACAAGCACCACATCCCGCTGGCCGTTCTGCCCGCCGGCACGATGAACCTCTTTGCCCGCTCGCTGGCGCTGCCGCTCAATCTCGATGAGGCGCTCGAGGCGCTAGCCGATGGCGAGTTCAAGGATGTCGACATCGCGACGGCCAACGGGCGTCCGTTCATCCACCAGTTTTCCGTCGGCATTCATCCCAAGCTGGTGAAGCTGCGCGAGCAGCTGACCTACAAGGGGCGGATCGGCAAGATGATCGCGTCGACCCGGGCGGGGGCAGGGGCGCTGCTCAGGCCGCCGAAGTTTGTTGCGGAAATCACCGCCAAGGGCCGGATGGAACGGCACTCCACGGTGGGCATCTCGATCTCGAACAATCCGCTGGAAGGGCAGATCCCGCATGCCGAGCGGCTCGACGCGGGGGTGCTCGGCATCTACGTCGTCGCCCCGCTGACGCCGTGGCTGCTGGTCAAGCTCAGCTGGGCGCTGGCACGCGGGAAATGGAAGCAGCTGCCCGAGGTCGTCGATCGTGAGGCCCGCAACGTGACCATCCGCTTCCCGCGCAA
>JANXSI010000360.1 GCA_025352765.1 Devosia sp.
GGTGAGCAGGATGAGTTTCACGACAGTCGCCCGGTTTTCGTAAAGAATGCGCCATTGCCTCGCGGACCGCCAGTGGAGGGCAGAGACCGTTTGCTTTTGCGGCGGTTTGGCGTAGGCCTCGCGCCAATCCGAGCTTTGCCCCTTGCGCCAGATCCAACATTCCTCCGGTGACCTCCTGGTCGATCGCCGTGCCGCCTTTGCCGAGGCCATGGCCGTCGACAAGGATTTTGCCGCCGCCGCCGAGGTGATGGCGGGTGCGGTGGCCGAGGCGCCGCACTGGGCGGCGGGCTGGTTGCTGCTCGGGGACTATCGGGCCGAGGCCGGCGACCGCGAGGGCGCCATGGCGGCCTACCGGCAGGTGGAAGTGCTCGATGGCGACGGGGCGTTCGGGGCAGCGCTGAAACTGGCCGCGGGCAGCGGCGGGCTGCTGCCGAGCGGCACCGACACGCCCTATGTCGAAGCGCTGTTCGACGAATATGCGACCCGGTTCGAGACCGAGCTGGTGGGGGACCTCGGCTATGTCGTGCCGGGACTGCTGGAGCGGATGATTTTGGACGCGCTCGCCGGCCGGCGCGTGGCCCGGGCGGTCGATCTCGGCTGCGGCACCGGGCTGATGGGGGCCCGGATCCGATCGCTCTCAGACCGGCTCGAGGGGGTCGATCTCTCGGCCGGGATGCTGGCCGAAGCGCGCCGGAAAGACGTTTACGACGCGCTGTGGCAGGCCGAGCTGCTCGGCTTCCTTGCGACCGATGCCGGTGGCTTCGGGCTGGTGACGGCCGCCGATGTGCTGATCTATTGCGGGCCGCTGCCGCCGGTGCTGGCTGCAGTGCATGCGGCGCTGGCGCCGGGCGGGCTGTTCGGCTTTTCGCTCGAGCTGCACGATCGCCCCGGGACGCTGCTGCGGCGCCGCGAACTGCGCTACGCGCACAATGCCGACGAAGCGCTGGAGGCGTGTCAGGCCGCCGGGTTCGAGATCGTCGCAAGCCAGCGCGCGGGCATCCGCAATGAGCGGGATCGACCGGTGGAGGGGCTGGTGGTGGTGGTCCGGAAGCCCGACCAGCGATAGTCTGGTCGCGCCGCTGAGCGGCGCTGATCTGGCAGCCTAGGTCAGCAATTGCTAAAGTCCGCACCTTCGACGCGAGAGGTGCGCGTATGACCTTCCTTCGGCTACTGCATGTGAAACATGGCACCGCGGTCAGGGACGTGCCCGTGGCGATCTCGGCTCCCGTCGAAAGCAAGGGAAGCTGGTTCTGCAGATATGAGATTGGCTGGCCCGAGGGCACTCGGTCAGACGAGATCGGCGGGGCCGATGCGTTGCAGGCGATTTACCTCTGCATGCAGGCCGTCGCTCTGACCCTCTATGCAAGTCCGCATCACACGTCCGGAAGACTCTATTGGGGCAAGCCTGGAGAGGGATACGGCTTCCCTATGCCCAAACCGGGCCGGCCGGATCTCATCGGGGAAGTTCGCGAAGCGCAGGTTTGATGGGCCGCCGGAGCGGAATGCCCGCTCCGGCGGCGCTACGCGGGCAAGCGCTTGAAATTGGTACCATATGGGGTACCATAAAGACATGAAGGTCATCGAATACCTAACCGACGGAGGAAGAAGTCCGTTCGGGGAATGGTTTCTCGAACTCGACGCAACCGTCGCCGCCAAGATCACGGTGTCGATTGCCAGGCTCGCCGCCGGAAACGTCTCCAATGTCAAAGGCGTCGGCGAAGGTGTCTTGGAGCAAAAGATAGATTTCGGTGCCGGCTATCGCGTGTACTTCGGACGGCGCGGCGAGGCACTGATCATCCTCCTCGGTGGCGGGACGAAGAAGCGACAACACGCAGACATTGCCGACGCCATTGCGCGTTGGCGCGATCACAAGACACGACAAGGTAACGCATGACATGCCGCTGACACGCGAATTCAAAGAGACGGTCAAGACCCGGGCCGACGGGGACGTGGCGTTTCGCGCTGCACTGCTGGGAGAGGTCGTGGAGCTGTTTTTGAGCGGCGACGTGGCGACCGGCAAATCCGTGCTGCGGGACTACATCAACGCCACGATCGGTTTCGCCGCACTTGCCGAGGCGACCGGGATGCCGGCCAAGAGTCTGATGCGCATGGTCGGCGCAACGGGCAATCCGCGCGCCGACAATCTGTTTGCCATACTCGGCGTCCTGCAGGAGGCGACCGGCGTTCAGCTGAGCGTCAAGGCAGCCGCGTGACTTACGCCGCGAAGTAGTCCTGCAGCGGCCGCACGGTGATCTGGCCGTTGCGGTAGCCGATGATGCCTTCCACTGCCGCCACGGCGCCGGGGATGGTGGTGTAGTAGGGGATCTTGCCCATCAGCGCGGTGCGGCGGATATCGCGGCTGTCGGAGATCGACTTGGCGCCGTCGGTGGTGTTGATCACCAGCTGCACGCCGCCGTTCTTCATCGAGTCGACGATGTGCGGGCGGCCCTCGGCGACCTTGTTGACCTTGGTCACTGCAACGCCGTTCTCGTGCAGATAGCGATAGGTGCCCGAGGTCGCGACGATCTTGAAGCCGGCCGATTCGAGGTGGCGCATGGCTTCGATGATCAGCGGCTTGTCGTCGTCGCGGACCGAGACAAACACCGTGCCCTCGCGCGGCACTTTGGTGCCCGAGCCCATCTGCGACTTGGCGAAGGCGAGGGCGTAATCGTAATCGAGGCCAATGACTTCGCCCGTCGACTTCATCTCCGGCCCGAGCACCGTGTCGACACCGGCGAAGCGGTTGAACGGGAACACGGCTTCCTTGACGCCCACATGATTGAGCTTCTTTTCGACCAGGTGGAACGAGGCAAGGGTTTCACCGGCCATGATGCGCGAGGCGATCTTGGCGATCGGCTCGCCGATGACCTTCGCCACGAACGGCACGGTGCGGCTGGCGCGAGGGTTCACCTCGAGGATAAAGAGAACGCCGTTCTTGAGCGCATACTGGACGTTCATCAGGCCGCCGACCTTCAGCGACAGGGCGATCTCGGTGGTCTGGCGCTTCAGCTCGGCGATGATCTCGGGGCTGAGGTGCTGCGGCGGCAGCGAGCAGGCGCTGTCGCCCGAGTGGATGCCGGCTTCTTCGATATGCTCCATGATGCCGCAGACGAAGACGTCGGTACCGTCGCTCAGGCAATCGACGTCGATCTCGATGGCGCGGCTGAGGTAGGCGTCGAACAGCAGCGGGTTGTCGGAGAGCACCGAGTTGATCTGGCCGGTCTTGTCGTTGGGGTAGCGCTTGAGGATGTCAGGCGGCACCAGCGAGGTGAGGGTGTCCTGGACGTAGTTCTCGAACTCGTTGGCGGCGTGGACGATCTGCATGGCGCGGCCGCCCAGCACGTAGGACGGGCGGATGACCAGCGGATAGCCGAGACGCTCGGCGACGATGCGAGCCTGCTCGAGCGAGTAGGCGATGCCGTTCTTGGGCTGCGTCAGCTCGAGCCGGTTGATGAGCTTGCTGAACAAATCGCGGTCTTCGGCGAGGTCGATGCTCGAGGGCTGGGTGCCGAGGATCTTGACGCCGGCCTTTTCGACGGCGTCGGCGAGGTTGAGCGGGGTCTGGCCGCCGAACTGGACGATGACGCCGTGCAGCGTGCCGTTGGTCTTTTCGCGCTCGAGGATCTCGATCACGTCTTCCTCGGTCAGCGGCTCGAAGTAGAGGCGGTCGGAGGTGTCGTAGTCGGTCGAGACGGTTTCCGGGTTGCAGTTGACCATGATGGTCTCGTAGCCGGCTTCGCTCAGCGCGAAGGCGGCGTGGCAGCAGCAATAGTCGAACTCGATGCCTTGGCCGATGCGGTTGGGACCGCCGCCGAGGATGACGACCTTCTTCCTGTCAGAGGGGCGTGCCTCGTCGGCCGGCGCGCCGGCGAACGGCACTTCGTAGGTCGAGTACATGTAGGCGGTGGGCGAGGCGAACTCGGCGGCGCTGGTGTCGATGCGCTTATAAACCGGGTGGACGTTGAGGCTCTTGCGCAGGGCCCGCACATCCTTGGGCTGCTTGCCGGCGACTTCGGCGAGGCGCCGGTCGGAAAAGCCCATCGACTTCAGGCGCCGGAGCGGCTCGGCCTTGTCGGGCAGGCCCCATTCCTTGACCTTCTTTTCGGTGTCGACGATGCCCTTGATCTGCTCGAGGAACCAGGTGTCGATGCGGCTCGCGTCGTAGATGTCCTCGACGCTCATGCCGAGCCGCATGGCTTCGGCGACGTAGAGCAGGCGGTTGGGGGTGGCGACCGACACGGCGGCGCGGATGGCGTTCTTGTTCTCGTCCTCGTTGAGGCCGAGGCCGGGAATGCCGATCTCGTTGAAGCCGGTGAGCCCGGTTTCGAGCGAGCGCAGCGCCTTCTGCAGCGATTCCTGGAAGGTGCGGCCGATGGCCATGGCTTCGCCGACCGACTTCATCGAGGTGGTGAGGCGATTGTCGGCGCCGGGGAATTTCTCGAAGGCAAAGCGCGGGATCTTGACCACGACGTAGTCGATGGTCGGCTCGAAGCTGGCGGGCGTGGCGCCGCCGGTGATGTCGTTTTCGAGCTCGTCGAGGGTGTAGCCGACAGCGAGGCGCGCCGCGACCTTGGCGATGGGGAAGCCGGTGGCCTTGCTGGCCAGCGCCGAGGAGCGCGAAACGCGCGGGTTCATCTCGATGACGATCATGCGGCCGTCGGCCGGGTTGATGGCGAACTGCACGTTCGAGCCGCCGGTCTCGACGCCGATCTCGCGCAGCACCGCGATCGATGCGTCGCGCATGATCTGGTATTCCTTGTCGGTCAGCGTCAGCGCCGGGGCGACGGTGATCGAATCGCCGGTGTGGACGCCCATCGGGTCGACGTTCTCGATCGAGCAGATGATGATGCAGTTGTCCTTTTTGTCACGGACCACCTCCATCTCGTACTCTTTCCAGCCGAGCACGCTTTCTTCGACGAGGACTTCGTCGGTCGGCGAGGCGTCGATGCCGCTCTCGATGATGTCGAGGAACTCTTCCTTGTTGTAGGCGATGCCGCCGCCGGTGCCGCCCAGCGTAAAGCTCGGGCGGATGATGCAGGGCAGGCCGATGACCTCGAGCGCCTGCAGCGCCTCGATCATGTTGTGAGCGAGCATGGAGCGCGGGGTTTCGAGGCCGATCTTCTTCATGGCGTCGCGGAACAGTTCGCGATCCTCGGCCTTGTCGATGGCCTCGGCGGTGGCGCCGATCATCTCGACGCCGAATTTCTCGAGGACGCCCATTTTCCGCAGCGACAGCGCGCAGTTGAGCGCGGTCTGGCCGCCCATCGTGGGGAGCAGCGCGTCGGGGCGCTCCTTCTCGATGATCTTGGCGACGACCTCCGGGGTGATCGGCTCCATGTAGGTGGCGTCGGCCAGGTCCGGGTCGGTCATGATGGTCGCCGGATTGGAGTTGACCAGGATGATCCGGTAGCCCTCCTCCTTCAGCGCCTTGCACGCCTGGGTGCCTGAATAGTCGAACTCGCAGGCCTGGCCGATGATGATCGGCCCCGCACCGATGATGAGGATCGATTTGATATCTGTGCGTTTTGGCATCGGACACTCGGCTTTTTGCGCAGAAGCGCCCGATTCCGGGAGGCGGCGTCGGGGCCATGCGTGGGCGCGCGGAAAGACCCGGGCAAGCCGGGGCATTTTCGAGCGCGTTCGTCAGGTTAAGCCGGGTCTCTAGCGGAAGGCGGCGCGGAAGGGAAGGGCGGCTGTGGGCGGCCTTAAGGCAGGTCAGCCCTGTGGCAATCGCCGAGCGCGGCATCGGTGAGGGCACAGGTCCACAAGGTGAGCGGTGCCTTGAGGCCGGCAAACACCGATTCGACCTCGTGTGCGGCGGCGTCGCAATGCTGGCGATCATTGCGGCAGACCAGCACGATGCCCGGCTGGAGGCCGGTTTTCGTCGCCAGCGCCAGCGCCTGGCCGATGGCTTCAGGCCAATAGTCGAAATATTCGACGACGATGGCATTGGTCTTGCTGGTGCAATCGAGACGGGTGCCGTTGCCGGTGCGGAAGGCTGTCTCGAGCCCGTCACAGAAGCGGGTGTCGTAGGGATTTCTGGGGAAATAGCCGTTGTCGGCGGCGTCCGTCGGGGAGACCGCGAACGCCGAAACTAGCAAGCCGACCAAAGTCAGGTGCCGAAGCGACATGCTGCCTCCCGACGCCGATCATGGACCCGGGCACGCGGGCGGGCAATCCTGTTGGCGGTCTTGCCCCGCTGCCGGATCGGGTGGCAGACTTGGAGGCAATCCAGTTCGCTCAGCGGGAGGCGCTCATGTGCCGCAATATCAGGACGTTGTTCAATTTCGAGCCGCCGGCGACGCCGGACGAGGTGAAGGCCTCGGCGGTGCAGTTCGTGCGGAAACTGTCGGGGTTCACGCATCCGTCGAAGGCCAACGAGGCGGCGTTCGAGGAGGCAGTGGAAGAGGTCACGGCGGCAGCGCGGAAAATGCTGAAGCGGCTCGAAACCAATGCGCCGCCGCGCAATCGCGAGGTCGAGGCAGCAAAGGCGAAGGAGCGCTCGAGGCTGAGGTTCCCCGAGCGCGCCTGAGTTACTTGGAGAACGTGATGTGCGACGTGGTCTTTTCGCCGTTCTTGTCGACGAGGGCGAAATCGACGGCGAGGCTCGACGGCGAAATCGTCATGGTCGAATAGGACGTGCCGGCCATGGTGCGGTCGGTGGTGGTGAAGACCAGCGAATTGCCGCGCTTCTGGCCGACGACGGTGCCGCCGACCGAGCGGGTCTCGTACTGCTTTTTGGCATCGTTGTAGCTGATGGCGCCGTTGAATGCCTGGGCGGCCATGTCGGGAATGTTGCAGCGGCCCTGGAATTTCGCGCTCTTGCCGCCCGCAGTGATGACGATGCGGCAGGCGATGGCGCCAGTCTGGGCGCCGGTCAGCTTGCCCTTCCCGACCCAGTTGGCGCTGAGTTTCTGGAGGAACGCAGTCTCGGTGGGGCCGGCGAAAGCCGGCGCGGCCGAGATGCTGAGCAGGACGGCGGTGACGGTGGTCAGGACGGCGGAGCGAAACATGTGTGGATCCAATGGTGTGATGGAAGACACATAGGCAAAGATTGTGGCGGGCCAAGGGACGCCTGCCAACATGGTTGACGCCTTGCATCGCAAGGCGATCAACCATCCGGTTGAATTCAGACTGTGGCGAAGACCCGGCAGCCAGGCGGGCGTCGGCGGGTCAGGTTTCGGGCTCGATGGTGAACAGCAGGGGGAAGCCTTCGCCCCGCGCCATGTCGGTCGCCCGGGTCGCTTTCTCCTCGGCGATCTCGCGGGTGAACACCGCGACGACGCAACTGCCCTTGGTGTGCGCGGTGATCATGACGCGGGCGGCCTGGTCCTCGGTCATGCGGAATTCCGCCTTGAGCACGCGCACCACGAAGTCGCGCGGCGTGAAATCATCGTTGACCAGCATGACCTTGTAGAGCGGCGGCCGCGCGGTCTTGAGGTTGGTTCGGGTTTTGACCTTGGTGTCGTTGTCTGCCATCGGCGTCAGTCTCCGCGGCCCATATAGTACAAAATGGCGCGAAACGTCAGAGGCCGGTGTCGGTGGCCGCAGGCCCGGGAGCAGCGGGCGTGGTGCGACGCGGCGCTGGAGTGCCGCCCGCGCGTTCGGCGGCGATCTGGGCGGGCATGGCGAAGGGGACTGGCGGGGTCGTCGTCACGGCCGGCTGGGTGGTGGCCTTGGGCGCGTCACGCCCGGTGACCGCCGGCGTCTCGGCGCTCGACGCGTCCGCGGGGCCCGTCAGCTCGACGACCGAAGGGCTCAGGGTGGCATCCACAACGTCAAGCGGACCCGCTGCGGCCACGGTGTCGGACGGAGGGGGCAGCTCAAGCTCGCTGCTGGCGGGAGCCGATGACACCGGAGCCGGCGGGGGCGGCGCCGACGAGGCAACGGGCTCTGCGGCGGTCGCGAGTTCGGCCGAGGGCTCGGCGGTGGCGCTCGACAGGACCGGGGAACGCGGCGGCGTCGCCTGCGCCGCGGAAGAAATCGCGCCATCGACCTTGGCGACCGCGGGGCGGGGTGCGTCGGGGGCGGAGCGCAGGCTCCAGAACACCAGCACGGCCGCTCCCGCGAGGCCGGCATAAAGGCCGAAGCTCAAGACGCCGCTCGACAGCCGGGCGAAGCGGGAAAAGCCGGACTCGTCGTCATCCTCATAGTCGTCGTCGGGCTGCCGGAACATCGATGCCTGCCGCGGCGGTGGACGCCGGGCGCCGGGGCGCCAGTCGTCCGACGCCCGCTGCTGGTCGTCGAAATCGCGGAGCGCAGGTTGTGGCGGCCGTCCGGCCTCGACGCGGGCCGGCATGGCCGTGCCGCCCTGGCCGAAGAACCCGGCGCGGACCTGCGTGACGGGTGGTTCGTCGTCTTCGGGTTCGTCGGGTTCGTCGGCGTCGTCGGCAGGAGGGCGCGTTTCAGCCGCAAAGGGGGGCGCCCTGCGGTCCGCGTCGACGAAGTCGTCGTACCGCTCGCGGGCATTGGCCGGGTCGCGGCGGCGAAGATGCGCGACGATCGCCAGGGCAAAGCCCACCAACAGCAGGAGCGGCGGGGTGATCAGCACGAAATCGAAACCGTGCCGCAGGACCAGCGCGGCGACAATCCACGCCAGGGCGCCCAGCAGCATCAGGATGGCGCCTGCCAGCGGGGCGGCGAGAACCACGCCCGCTCCCAAAACACCGAGATTGGCGATGGCAAAGAGGCCGAACCGCACGGCCGACAGCTGGCGGGGATCGATAGCCGTTAGAGCGCCGGCGTCGAGCCCGCCGAGCCCGAGGATCAGCGAGGCCACGAGGCCAGCAAGTACGCCGAAAGCTAGGGCGGCTAGACGCACGGCACTACGGCTCCGGATCAAGCAGGCGGGGACTGAGGGCCCGCACCTGCGCGAATTGACTTCTACTGTCGAGACTTAGCGGCGAATTCTGGCGCAAAATAGCAGCAGAACGGGGGAAAACAAGGAAAACACCTGACATGATGAAGGCAGGGCCGCACGACATGTGAACCTTCCATTCCCC
>JANXSI010000379.1 GCA_025352765.1 Devosia sp.
CGGCGGGGGCGCAGACTTCCTCCCCGCTCGTCAAACCGGTTCACGGCGCGAGTCCGCGGCCAAAGCGCCGCCCGAAGAGGAGGAAGAGATGCAAGTCGAGACCATCCTGCAGAGCAAGGGACGCAGCGTCCACACGGTGGCGAGCACCACCACGATCGCCGACGCCGTCGCCATGCTGAACAGCCGGCGCATCGGCGCCACCGTAGTCGTGGAGAACGGCCGGGTCGTCGGTATCGTCAGCGAACGCGATGTCGTCCGCCATTTGGGCGACGACTGGTCCGCGCTTTCGTCGCGGCCGGTGAGCGATGTCATGACCAGGGATGTGGTCACCGTCGGACGCTACGCCACCATCGATGAAGTGATGGAGGCCATGACAGAGCGCCGCATCCGCCACCTGCCGGTGGTCGAGGGCGGCGACCTGATCGGCATCGTGTCCATCGGCGATGTGGTCAAGCGCAAGATTGAGGAGACCGAGCAGGAAGCACTCGCCCTCAAGCAGTACATTTCGTCCTAGGACGCCTAGATCAGCTCGAGCATGGCGAGCAGGCTGCTGGTCATGTTCGCGCCCTGCACGCGGGCCGCGATGTCGAGGCTTGCGAACGCTGGCTCGCCCGGGCCGTAGATGATCAGGACACCGGCCCGATCATTGGCGCCGGACTCCCACGGCATGGTCGTACTGGTGCGTCGGAGTGGCCGCCTGTCCTCGGCGGCGTAGAACTCGAGCGATACGCGTGCCACGCGACCGTTGAGGGCCTCGATGATACCATCGACAGCGGTCCGCGTGCATCGATGATCTTGCCCACCGGCCGGCCCAGGGCCGCCTCGCGGCTGCCGAGCCCGTAGATCTGCACCCAGTCATCGCTGCAGGCGACCACCTTCATCGAGCGGTCGAGCACCACCACCGGCACGGGCAGGCCTTCGATCATCCGGGCGATCAGGCGGGCCCGGCTGATCGCCAGCGCCTCCTGCTCGACTTCGTCACTGATATCGCGCGTGAGACCGAACAGTCCCGTGACCTCGTCGTTTTCGATGATCACATCACCAATGGCTTCGATCACCCGTGGGCATTTCCCGACGCGGATGGCTCGCGCGGTGAACCGGAAGCCGTTCTTCTGGGCAATGGCCTTTCCAAGCGCGTCGACCACGCGAGCCCGGTCTTGCGGCACGAATGACATCACCGCCTCTGCGAGAGTTCCGACGCACATGCTCTTGGCTGGTCCCCTGTGGTCACCCCGCCCGATCCAGGTGACCGTGCCGGGAAGCACGACGCGAAACTGCTGATACCCCATCGCGTGCTCGACGAGGCGCCGGACGGATTCGCTGTTGTTGAGTGCAGCGGCCTGCGGCATACGCCACTGCGACGGAATGGTTTCGGCAATGAGCTGGTGATCAAACATGTGGTCCGAACGACCCGGCGGCCGATCGGTTTCGGCCAGCGGGCCATGATGGTGAACGCTATGCTAAGGCCCCGACCGGCCTTTCCAACCTGTCCAAAGCTTCACGCCGCCGCAACCTCCCCGCCACGCGCCGCGCCATAGCTTGCCCTCACTCGGGATCGCTTCGATCCGTGAACAAGGGAGCTGACATGAAAACCTCAATCGCTGTTGCAGCGTTCGTCGCCGCCGCCATCGGCATTGGCGCCGTATTGCCGGTGCTCGCCCAGGATACGCCGGCCCCCACGCCGGTCGCATCCAAGTCCGACCGTGGCCCCGGCCCGATGGGCAAGATGGGTAAGATGGACGATCGCGGCCCGGGCCGCGGCGGTCTGCTGATGCTGGGCTGCGCCCCCGACGCCGCCGAGCGGCTCGACGTGACCTTCGTCCGCATCCAGCACCGCCTCGATCTGACCGTCGATCAGCAAAAGCTGTTCGACGCCTTCCGGACCAAGGCCCTGACCAGCCAAACCAGCTTCGCCAACGCCTGCAAGACCGCCATGCCGGCGGTTAACGACGCCAAGCCCGACCTACTCGCCCAGATCAAGTCCGGCATGACCATCGACCAGGCCCGGCTGACGGCCATGACCGCCGTCTTGCCGGATTTCGAAGCCTTCTACGCCAGCCTCACCGACGCGCAGAAGGCCAAGCTCCTCCCGCACCAGGGTATGGGCAAGGGCTTCGGCAAGGGCGGTATGGATGGCGGCCGCCACGACCAGCGCGGCGGCATGGATCGTCAGCCTGCCCCGGACGCTTCAGATGCCCCGGACGCTCCGCCCGACGCTCCGTCGCCCTGACCTGAAACTCCGCCGGGCGCTCTCCCGAATGCCCGGCGGCTTGGCGAGTCCCCACCCTCGCCCCAGCTCCGGTCGACTCCAACGGCCGGAGCTTCCTTTTGCTATCCCGACAGGCTAGGACTGCCTCGACTTTTCGAAAGGCATTCCGCAAATGTCCCTGCCCCTCGATCCGGTGCGCATTCGGGCCGAGTTCCCGTCCTTCAAGCAGCCCGACCTCAAGGATTTCGCCTTCTTCGAGAATGCCGG
>JANXSI010000405.1 GCA_025352765.1 Devosia sp.
CTCGAGCGTCTTTACCTGGTTGGCCGGGCGGCGCATGCGCTTCAGCACCTCCGGCGAGGCGTGCTGGAACGGAATATCGAGATAAGGGAGGATCTTGCCCTCGGCCATCAGCGGGATGACGCTGTCGACGTGCGGGTAGGGGTAGACGTAGTGGAGCCGCGTCCACACGTCCATCTGCCCAAGCTCTTCCGCCAGCGTCTGGAACTTGGCCGTCACGTCGCGGCCGCGATATTTCGACGGTGAGTATTTGAGGTCGACGCCATAGGCGCTCGTGTCCTGGGAGATGACCAGGATCTCCTTGACCCCCGACGACACCAGCCGCTCGGCTTCGTAGAGCACCGAGGCCATCGGCCGCGACGACAGGTCGCCCCGGATCTGCGGGATGATGCAGAACGAGCAGCGATTGTTGCAGCCCTCGGAAATCTTGAGATACGCGTAGTGCTTTGGCGTCAGGCGCAAGCCGGCCTCGGGCACCAGGTCGACGAACTTGTTGGGCACCGGCGGCAGATGCGCGTTCACCGCGTTGACGACGGCTTCGTACTGGTGCGGGCCCGAGATATTGAGGACGCTCGGATGAGTCTTGCGGATCAGGTCTTCCTCGACCCCGAGGCACCCGGTGACGATCACCCTGCCGTTCTCGGCAAGGGCCTCGCCGATCGCCTCAAGGCTCTCCTGCTTGGCGCTGTCGAGGAACCCGCAGGTGTTGACCAGCACGATGTCGGCGCCGGCATAATCGCGCGAGAAGGCATAGCCCTGCGCGCGCAGCGTCGTCATGATGCGTTCGGAATCGACGAGGGCCTTCGGGCAGCCGAGGCTGACGAGACCGATCTTGGGAGCTTGTGTCATTGGCGCCCATATAGACCAAACCGGCGGAAAAGCAATCATCGTCAGATTGCGATAGAGGCAGGGCAGGGCTGCAGCGCCCAACATTACCGGGAGTTCACACGACCATCCATCGCGAACGCCGCGTTCTGCAATGGGGCACTATCGACAGGGGGACGCCGAGGTTAGGAGGGACGCCCCCACACCAAGGTGAAGTCCATGAACAATCTGACGAAATACGCTCCGCAGATGCGCGGCCTCCTGCGCATCGTGGCGGCGCTGCTGTTCCTCGAGCACGGCACACAGAAGTTGCTGCACTTTCCCGCCATGGCCATGCCGGCGGGCGCCCCTCCGGGCGGCGGCGAAATGCCCTCCTACATGGCGACGATGTTCCTGATTGGCGGTATCCTCGAGCTGGTCGGCGGCGCGGCCGTGCTCCTCGGCCTTTTCACCCGCCCCGTCGCCTTCATCCTCGCCGGCGAATGCGCCGTGATCTTCTGGATGATGCACGTGCCGATGGGCGGCATCTTCCCCATCCTCAACGGCGGCGAGTCGGCCGTGCTGTTCTGCTTCACCTTCCTCTATCTGGCGTTCGCCGGTCCCGGCGCCTTCGCCATCGACAACCTGCTCGAGCGGAAAACCGCCGCAGACTAGAGTCGCGGCGTGCGTCGGGCCGTCCGGCGCGGCGTCCGCGGCGATGTGCCGGACTCGTCGGGGAGGGGGACGGTCGCCGGGCTGATCAGGTCTTCGTCATCCTCTTCGTCCGCGATGTCGTGAATGGCATCGCGGACTTCGTCGAGCAGGGTCGACGAGATGCGCGAGCGGCTAACCGAATCCGTTGCCTCCTCATGCGCCTTGAAGAACACCAGCAGCGCCTCGCACACCACGCGCAGCACAACGAGGCCGAAGCCACCGAACACCACGATCTCGAGCAGCCCCCACAGCCCGTCGCCGAAATTGCGGGCAAACGTGTCGAACAGATGCGTCACGGCCCACAGCAGCAGCGTTGCTAGCCCCGTGACGTAGAGCACGGGGATAAGCCGCGGCGACAGCACGGTGTCCAGCCGGAACAGCGTCGGTCCGAGAAAGATGCGCTTGAGGTCGTCGGAGGTCATTGGAGCCTCTCCAATCGGCGAGATTCGGTGTGCACGCCCAGCAAGATGCGGTCGTCACGCCGCTGTGACAAGGGTCTGCGTCATTGCGTTCGTCGTCGGACCGAAGCGGCGCTCGAACTGTCGGCGCAGCGACATGTCAACTTCCGGCAGCGACACGAGCTGCCCAAGATCCTCAAGACTGGTGACGCCGCGGTCGGCGATGCCGCACGGAACGATCCCGCCGAAATGGCTGAGGTCGGGCGACACGTTCAGCGCGATGCCGTGGGTCGTCACCCATTTGGACACCCGCACCCCGATGGCCGCGATCTTGCTCTCGCCGCCGACCCGACCGGGTTGGCGAACCCAAACGCCAATGCGGCCGTCGCGCAATTCGCCATCGACGTTGAACTCGGCCAGAGTATCGATGATCCAACCCTCAAGGCCCTGCACGAGGCAGCGGACGTCGCGCCCGCGGGCCCTGAGGTCGAGCATCAGGTATGCCACCCGCTGACCGGGCCCGTGGTAGGTGTACTCGCCGCCACGCCCGGCCTCGTAGACGGGGAAGCGGGCCGGATCGAGCAGGTCGGCGGCTGCCGCCGAAGTGCCCGATGTGTAGAGCGGCGGATGCTCAATCAGCCAGACAGCTTCGGCCGCCTCGCCCCGCGCGATTGCCTCGGCCCGCGATTTCATCGTCTCGAGAGCGGTGGGATAGTCGACCGGCGCATCGGCGATCAGCCATTCGACCGGCCACCCGTCTTCCCGCCGGAGCTTGTCGGGACCCACGCAGGTTAACGTTTCGGTAATCATCGGCGGAGGATGCTCACTCAGCGCCCGGTGACCTGATTCAGCCGGGCAGGTTGGATCTATATATGAACACGCTCGATCAGATTGAAGTCGACATCACCGTGGAGCTGGGCTCGGCCACCATGCCGATCCACCACCTGTTGCGCATGGGCCGCGGCGCCGTGATCGAACTCGATTCGTCCGAGAAGGACCCGCTCAAGATCTACGCCAACAACACCTTGATCGCCAATGGCGAGGTCAAGGTCGAAGACGGCCATCTGTCGGTTGAAATCACCGAAAAGGTGATGCGGATCGGCTGATCCGGGGCAGGGTACCAACCTGTCGCCCGACAGCCGATTAAACGCTTGTGGACCCCCAAACCGTTTGCTACACGCTGCCTCGCTTGGCCGGTTCGGCCGGGCACCTACCATGGCGTGCGGTCGTGGCGGAATTGGTAGACGCGCAGCGTTGAGGTCGCTGTGCCGCAAGGCGTGGAAGTTCGAGTCTTCTCGACCGCACCATCGTCCCCTCGTTGGGGACATTGAGTTCACCGAAATCGTCGGAAGCGTGCGCCCCATCTCTGGGGTCGCCTTCGCTTGTGCGGAGCGTTAGAGGCGGCGCCGCAAAGTCCCCTCACGTCCGTCGACCAGTCTGGCGTATCTAGGCTTGATTGGTTACACCGCTTAGACATCCCGGTCAGACCGCTGGGACCCAGCTCGAGCCGCAGATGAGCGAACATCTCGATATCGCTGATCCCGAGCCGCCGCACATCGAGCCCGATGCGCTGCGCGGCGCAAACAACCATCTGAATCCCGCCTGGGTCGGCCAGTTGCGCTCCAAGCTCGAGGAGGCCGACCCGGTCGAGCTTGCCGATCTGGTGGCTCCGCTGCATGCCGCGGACATGGGCGATCTGCTCGAGGCGCTCGACTCCGATGAGCGCGTCAAGCTGGTGACGCTGCTCGGCGACAAATTCGACTTCTCGGCGCTCACCGAAGTCAACGACACCGTTCGGTCCGAGCTGATCGAGGACCTGCCCAGCGCGGACGTGGCGCGCGGCGTCGCCGAACTCGACAACGACGACGCCGTCTACATTCTCGAAGACATCGATATCCCGGCCCGCGAGGACATCCTTGCGCAGATGCCGGCGTTCGAGCGGCTGAGCCTCAAGCGCAGCCTCGACTTCCCAGAGGATTCCGCCGGCCGCCTGATGCAGACGGACTTTATCGCTATCCCGCCGTTCTGGACGGTGGGACAGACGATCGACTACCTGCGCGACGACAAGGACCTGCCCGAAGAATTCTTCCAGATCTATGTGGTGAACCCCAGCTACAACCTGCTCGGCACCATTCCGCTCGACAAATTCCTGCGCTCGCCGCGCGATGTCCGCATCGAGGACATCATGAACACCAACGTCATCCAGGTCGCGGCCACCGAGGACCAGGAAGAGGCGGCTGGCGATTTCGAGCGCTACGACCTCGTCGAGGTCGCCGTCGTCGACGACAGCAAGCGCCTCGTGGGCGTGCTCACCATCGATGACATCGTCGACGTCATCCACGAGGAAGCGACCGAGGACATGCAGTTGCTCGCCGGCGTCGGCGACGAAGAGATCTCGGACACGGTGCTCACCACCGTGCGCAGCCGCGCCACTTGGCTGTTCGTGAACCTGCTCACGGCGATTCTGGCATCCCTGGTGATCGGCCTGTTCGACGCCACCATCGAGCAGATGGTGGCGCTCGCCGTGCTGATGCCGATCGTCGCTTCGATGGGCGGCAACGCCGGCACGCAGACCATGACCGTTACGGTCCGGGCGCTCGCCATGCGCGAACTCGACAGTTTCAAGATTCGACGGCTCATCATCCGCGAAATGCTCGTGGGTGTCCTCAATGGCCTGATCTTCGCCCTGCTGATCGGGGTCCTGACGGCGACCCGTTTCTTCAACCCAGGGCTTGGCCTCGTGATCGGTCTCGCGATGGTCGTCAACATGATGGCGGCGGGCAGTGCGGGCATCCTGATTCCGCTAGGTCTCGATCGGCTCAAGGTCGATCCGGCGGTCGCCTCGTCGGTGTTTGTGACCACCGTGACCGATGTCGTTGGATTCTTCGGGTTCCTCGGCCTCGCCTCACTGTGGATCAGAGTTTTTGGAGGACTGCCGTGAAGCTCATCTTCGCCAATCGCAACTACTCGAGCTGGTCGCTGCGCGCCTGGCTGGTGCTCAAGCACTTCGGCATCCCGTTCGACGAAGAGTTGGTCCTGCTCAACGGCGACGGCTGGAAAGAGATCATCCGCAAGAAGTCGCCGAGCGGCAAGGTGCCGGTTTTGATCGACGGCGAGGCCGTGATCCCCGAGACCATCGCCATCATCGAGTATCTCAACGACAAATACCCCGCCAAGGGCATCTGGCCATCAGGTCGGCTCGAGAGGGCTCGCGCGCGGGCGGTGTCGGCTGAAATGCACGGCGGCTTTACGGCCCTGCGCAACGCGGCGCCGATGAACCTGCGCGCGTCGTATCCGGGGCGCGTCGATTTCGATCCGATCGAAGCCGACCTTCGCCGCATCGAGGAAATCTGGGGCGACCTGACATCCGAGTCGGGTGGACCGTTCCTCTTTGGCAAGTTCACCGCGGCCGATGCCATGTTCGCACCCGTCGCGAGCCGCATCCGCACCTACGCCTTGCCCGTCTCCGACGTGGCGATGGAGTACGTCGAAAAGATCTACGCTTTGCCGGCGTTTCAGGAATGGCTGGCCGACGCGGCAAAAGAGCCGTGGACCGTTGAGCACGACGAGATCGACTTCATCCAGAAGAAGGTCTAGGCACGGCCGCATGATGCATCTGATCAAGCTCTGCGTGGGCGTTGCCACGCTCGAGGAGCTCGAATCCTATCGTGAGGAACGCGCCCACTGGTGGGGTGCCGACTATGGCGACGACGTCCACGTCCATCGCACCCGCACCCGGCCCAAGCGCGCCGATGAGATCGAGGGGCAGGGCTCCATCTACTGGGTGATTGCCGGCGTGATCCGTTGCCGGCAGCCGATCCTGCGTCTCGCCGCAGCGATCGACAAGGATGGCACCCCGCGCTGCGATATCATCATGGCGCCGGACCTGATCCGCGTCACGCCCCGTCCGAAATCGGCCTTCCAGGGGTGGCGCTATCTCGATCCCAAGGACGCGCCGTCCGATCTCGATCGGGATGGGTTTCACGAAGAGGGATCGGCCGAGCTGGCGCTTGAGCTGTCGCGGCTCGGGTTGATCTGACAACAGGTGATTTGTCACCTGGGTCAAGTGAATTGCAGCCGTGACCGGCAACCGCCTGGCTGCTGTGGCGAAACTGCCTCTTGAACCAAATCACACTTTTGCCGCAGGTTTTAACCGGGGGCATGGAGACCGTCATGGGGCGCACGGGAACACATGTCATAGTCGTCGGCAACGAGAAGGGTGGGTCGGGCAAATCGACCACGGCCTTCCATCTGGCGATCTATCTGATGTACCAGGGTTTCCGCGTCGCCTCGATCGACGTGGACAGCCGGCAGCAGACCTTCACCAACTATGTAAAGAACCGGCGCAGCTGGGCGCAGGCGCGCGACCTCAAGCTCCCGCACCCAACGCACTTTCATCTGCCGCTCACCCGCTCGGATTCGATCAGGGAGAACCAGAAGCTCGAGTTCGACCTGTTCCGGCAGGCGGTGGTCGAGGTCGAGGGCGTGGCCGACTTCCTGATCGTCGATACGCCGGGCTTCGATACCCATCTGACCCGGCTCGCGCACTCGCTGGCCGATACACTCATCACGCCGCTCAATGACAGCCTGATCGACCTCGACGTCATGGCGCATGTTGATCCCGTCACCGGCGATCCGCGGGAAATGAGCCACTATGCCCGGCTGGTGCAACGCGCTCGTACCGAGCGGCTTGCCATTGATGGGCGAACGATCGACTGGATCCTCGTGCGCAACCGCATTTCCATGCTGTCGTCGCGCTCGATGCGCTTGGTCCAGTCAGCCATCGAAAAGATCGCCGTGCGTCTGGGCAGCCGCGTAGCGGAGGGTATTGCCGAGCGCGTGATTTTCCGCTCGCTGTTCCCGATGGGCCTGACGGTCTTTGATCCGCTGGATGACGAACTGCTCGGCGGGCTGCCGTCCATGTCCCACATCAGTGCGCGGCAGGAATATCGTCAGCTGGTCGAGGCCCTGCGGCTCCCGATCAGCGAGCGCGCCGATGCCCGCCGGGCAGCGCTCGCGGCATTTTCAGCGGTCGAGGATGCCGCCCCCAAATTCGAGCATATGGCAAGCCCGACCTGACGCCACGCCGTTACTGACGAAGCGGCCACCGTCGTCGATCTGCCGCTATTCTGGAAGGGCGATGCGCACCGCCCGGTGGCCGCCGGGACCAAAGACATCGAGTTCGATCTGCGTCCTAGGCATCAGCATGCGTCGGGTTCGCGCCGACAGCGTCAGTACGACGGACAGCAACTCGGAGACACGCTGGGGCTTGGGCTGCCGCACGGAGTGGCTCACCACCTCATTGACGGTCCGGCGGTTCGCCGCCGCGTCTTCGGCAACAAGACCCGACCGCCCGACGAAACGGGCCAATTCGGTTAGGCTAGATACGTCGCTCATTTGGGCTACTCCAAACACAGGCCACAAACGCGCATTCCCCGTCAGGCCGTCTCGTCGTGCTTTGCCGTTGACCAACCGCCGGACAGTGTCCGTCGAGTGGGCACGGCTTAACTCTGCATCGCGAGACAGCTCAGTTTTACTTGCTTCAACTGCTTGCACATGTCGTTGGCCGCGCCCTGTCCAGCAAAGCCGCCGAAGCGAGCGCGGAAGTACGTCTGGCCATCCTTGTCGAACCGCTGGACGAAGCCCTGGAGCTTCTTCAGCGAGCCCACTTTGCTTGAGGCTGCGCTCAGGATGCCGTTGGCGCCGGTCTCGGTCGGCGCGGCACCCAGTTGCACGATCCAGCCGCCAAGGGCCGGCGGCATAGCCTGGTTGGGCGTGATCTCAGCGACCTGGGTCTCGGTGGCTTCGAGGCCGAGCGACGCCGCCGGCTCGTCCGATTTGGCTGCGGTCGCTGCCTCGCTCGAAATGCTGCCCGAGGTCATGAGGTCGACTGGCTGGCCTTCGTCGCCGATGCCGACTGGTGGGATCAGCGGAGCGGACGGACGCGTCTGCCCCAGCTCGGCGGGAGCCGCCCCCATGTAACTGCTGGTAAAGGTGCCAAGGACCTGGGAGGACTTCTTGCGCTTCGCGGCAGTTGGCGTTGCGACCGTATCGAGTGCCTCGACCGCCGGCAGACCGAGGTCGACCGGTCGGGCGATCGGCTCAGGGGCAAGAGTTGCGACAGTCGTGGGGTCGATCGTTTGCAGTTCGGGCGTCGCCGCCTGAAGGTCGGCTGGCACCTGCTCGACGCCATCGACCAAGCGGAAGGCCGGGGCGGGCATCGGGATGATCGTCGCATTGCTCGCCGACGCGACCTGGACGGGATCGCTCGGGGCGACCGAGCCCTTTCGGCCGGGGACCGGGATCATTGCCGTCTGCAAATAGCCGCCAGCCCGCGCCTCGGGCAGGTATTCCTTGACCAGATCGCGCACCTTGGCGTCGCGCTTGCCCGACGAGGCAAAGCCAAAACCGACGACCACGATATGGCGATCATCCGACCGGGCAGCCGTCATGAGATTGTAGCCGGCGGCGCCCGTGTAACCCGTCTTGATCCCGTCGATGCCGTTCTTGCCGAGCAGGTTGTTGTGATTGCCGTAGGTGCGTTTGCCGTAGGTGAAGCTCTTGGTCTGGAAGTAGGCGTAGTACTTGGGAAAGTGCTCGTAGATCGCGCGCGCGAGGATGGCCTGGTCGCGTACCGTGGTGATCTGCCGGCCGTCGGGCAAGCCGGACGCATTCACGTACGTGGTATGCGTCATGCCGAGCGCGCGAGCGGTCGAGGTCATGCGCTTGGCAAAGCCGCTCTCGCTGCCGCCGATGTACTCGGCCACCACCCTCGCCATATCGTTGGCAGACAGTGTGCAGATCGCCTTGATGGCATTGTCGACACTGATGCTCGACCCCGCGCGCAAGCCCAGTTTCGTCGGAGACGCCGACGCAGCGAATTTTGAAACCGGCATCTTGTCGGTGAGTTTGATGTTGCCCGCGGCCAGTTCCTGGAACAGAACGTAGAGGGTCATCACTTTCGAAACCGATGCCGGGAAACGATACGAGTCGGCATCGCTCTCGTAGAGCACCTTGCCCGACTTGGCGTCGACGACAATGCCTGCATAGGCGCGTGGGATCGCCTTTGCCGCCGCAGCCATCGGAGCCATGACAGACGAGACGATCAACACTGCTGCAACGAGGCGCCACAGGGTGAGGCGCGAAAACGAAAAAACCCTTTGGGAAGCCAACCCGGTACTCCAAACACATGGGACCTTCTGGTCCCCCTGGTGACTATGGCGCGGCTTCCCCCAAAACCCGCGCCACTGCCCTATCCAGCCGAGAATAGGGCCCCCCCGTTACCATTCCGTAAAATGCCGGATGGTTTGCGAAGATCGTCAAATGCCTGATCTTTCCCAAGAATTTGATCGAGAAGACGTGCGACACACGCCCCCTTAACACCGGGCGTTTTTTGCCTACATAATGGGTCCACCATGTTGCGCCGTTTTGACCACTCGCCCCGCAATCCCGCTCTGACGACCCGACCCCTAGATGGACCGAGCCGGCCAGTGGAAGCGGCTGGCGAGAACAAGCGCGGCAGCGGTGATTCAAAGAGCGACACCGGCACGATCACCAAGACCAAGCCGAAAACCCAGCGGCCCAATCTCTACCGGGTGCTGCTGCTCAACGACGACTACACACCGATGGAATTCGTCGTTCTCGTACTGCAGGACGTCTTCAACAAGACCCGCGAAGACGCCATGCAGATCATGCTGCACGTTCACACCAAGGGCGTGGGAGAGTGCGGCGTCTACCCATACGAGGTGGCCGAGACCAAGGTCACTCGTGTCATGGACACGGCACGCAAGAACCAGCACCCGCTGCAATGCGTGATGGAAAAGCAATAGGAACATCACATGCCTTCTTTCTCCCGTGGACTGGAAAAGGCCCTACATCAGGCGATGAATCTCGCCCGTGAGCGTGCGCACGAGTTCGCGACGCTCGAGCACCTTTTGCTGGCCCTGATCGATGATCGAGATACCATCGCCGTGCTGACCGGCTGCGACGTCGATGTCGAAGCGCTTAAGGGCGATCTCGAGGATTTCATCAACGAAGAGCTCGACAGCCTCGTTGTCCCCAACGGACAGGACGCACGACCGACCGCAGCCTTCCAGCGCGTTATCCAGCGCGCCGTCATCCACGTCCAGTCGTCGGGCAAGGAAGAAGTGACCGGCGCCAATGTACTCGTGGCGATCTTTGCCGAGCGCGAAAGCCACGCCGCGTACTTCCTCGAGCAGCAGGACATGAGCCGGCTCGACGCGGTCAATTTCATCTCCCACGGCATCACCAAGTCCGGCCCCAATGAGGCCCGTACGGTGCGTGGCGCCGAAGATGGCGCGGCCACGGGGCATGCCGAAGAGGGCGCCCGGCCGGGCAATGGCCAGAGTTCGGCCCTCGCTGATTTCTGCGTGGACCTCAACGCCAAGGCTAAGGCCGGCAAGATCGACCCGCTCATCGGTCGCGACGCCGAACTGCGCCGCACTATCCAGGTGCTGTGCCGTCGCTCCAAGAACAATCCGATCTATGTCGGTGACGCCGGCGTCGGCAAGACCGCGATTGCCGAGGGTCTGGCCCGCAAGATCGTCGAGGGTGATGTGCCCGAGGTGCTCAAGAACGCGACGATCTACGCGCTCGACATGGGCTCGCTGTTGGCCGGCACCCGCTATCGCGGCGATTTCGAAGAGCGGCTCAAGGCCGTGATGAAGGAACTCGAAAAGCACCCGGATGCGATCCTGTTCATCGACGAGATCCACACTGTGATCGGCGCAGGCGCGACCTCGGGCGGCGCGCTCGATGCTTCGAACCTACTGAAGCCGGCGCTGGCCTCGGGCAACATGCGCTGCATCGGTTCGACCACCTACAAGGAATATCGGCAGTTCTTCGAGAAGGATCGGGCTCTGGTCCGCCGCTTCCAGAAGATCGACGTCGCTGAGCCCACTATCCCCGACGCCATCGAGATCGTGAAGGGTCTGCGGCCGTATTTCGAGGAATACCACAAGCTGAAATACACCGACGAGGCGCTGAAGGCGGCCGTCGAGCTGTCGGCTCGCTACATCAACGACCGCAAGCTCCCAGACAAGGCGATCGACGTGATCGACGAGACCGGTGCCAGCCAGATGCTGCTGCTTCCCGCCGACCGCAAGGCTGTCATCGACGTCGAGGACATCGAACTGACCATCGCCACGATGGCCCGCATCCCGCCCAAATCGGTCAGCAAGTCGGACACCGAACTGCTCGCCGGGCTGGAATCGAGCCTCAAACGGGTGGTCTTCGGCCAGGACGCCGCGATCACTGCTCTTGCCTCGGCGATCAAGCTGGCCCGCGCTGGACTCCGCGAACCGGAAAAGCCGATCGGCTCGTACCTCTTCACCGGTCCCACCGGCGTCGGCAAGACCGAAGTCGCCAAGCAGCTCGCCGATACTCTGGGCGTCGAACTGCTGCGCTTTGACATGTCCGAGTACATGGAGCGGCACACCGTCTCGCGGCTGATCGGCGCCCCTCCGGGCTATGTCGGCTTCGACCAGGGCGGCCTCTTGACCGACGGTGTCGACCAGCATCCGCACTCGGTGGTCCTGCTCGACGAGATCGAGAAGGCGCATCCCGACCTGTTCAACATCCTGTTGCAGGTCATGGACCACGGCAAGCTGACCGATCACAACGGCAAGTCGGTCGACTTCCGGAACGTCATTCTGATCATGACGTCGAATGTCGGCGCCATGGAGCTTCAGAAGTCGCCGATCGGCTTCGGACGCAAGCGCGAGCAGGGCGACGACGAGGAAGCCGTCAACCGGATGTTCACGCCGGAGTTCCGCAACCGTCTTGATGCCATCATTTCGTTCGGACCGCTGCCGCCGGCTGTGGTTCGTCAGGTGGTCGAGAAGTTCGTCCTGCAGCTCGAGGGCCAGTTGGCGGAGCGTGGCGTAACGATCAGCCTCACCCCGGAAGCCGCGGAATGGCTGGCGGTCCGGGGCTACGACGAGCGCATGGGTGCGCGACCGCTCGGCCGTGTGATCCAGGAGTTCGTCAAGAAACCTCTCGCCGACCAGGTCCTGTTCGGCGAGCTGGTGAATGGCGGACAGGTGACAGTTGCGGTCGTTGGCATCGGCCCCGATGCCAAGCTCGAGCTGATCGCCACGCCGCCGCGTCCGGCGCGACCCAAGGCAATCCCTGGCCCCAAGGCGACGAAAAAGGCGCCGAAAGCCGAAGAAAAGAGCTGAGGTCTAGAACAATAGTCGATTCAAAGGCCGGGGAGGAATCCTCGGCCTTTCGCTTCCCTCTGCTAGGCAGGAACTAGCTGATGCGTTTGCCAGGATCGATCCTCGACTTGATCGCAAACCAGCCCAGGCACACCAGATATACAATTGCCGGGATCAGCAGTGCAGTCATCTGCCAGAACCCGTAGGCAAGGCCGCCGACCAGCGCGCCGGTGCAGAGGGATGCCCACACCAGCAGGTGCTGCAGCCAGCGCCAGGGCGGCGCAAGCCCCGCGGTCGCCCGGGCCAGGTCCTGCCCGGCGGCAAAGAGCGTGCCGGTCACGAAGGTCGTGCCCAGCCGCGCGGCCCCGATGGGCTGCAGCACCGCATTCTGCGCCCCCGCTGCGGCCGCCAAGGCGAGCATCGACTGCGCTGGCCCGATCCCCGCGAAATACTGGGCGAGGGAAATGGCGATGCCGATGACGACCACCCCAAGTGTCGCCGCCGGTCCCCACCGACGGCTCGACTGGGAAACCAGCTGTCCTAGAAAACTGCCGAGAAAGAACAGCACGAGCAGCCCGGCGGGGAGGGCGAGTGCCCAGCCGCGCCCTAGTACGATGCCCGTCCCCAACTGAGTGGTATTGCCACTCATGAACGACGTGTAGAATCCTCCCAGCGCAATGAAGCCAACGGCGTCGACAAAGCCTGCGGTGGCCGTGAGCGCGAGACCGAGCGTGAGTGCGCGTGCGGGGGTCAAGGCAATGCCTCAGTCAAGATTTGCGGCGATGGACCGCGCGAGCTCTTCGAGTTCGGTCGGGTCGGCCTGTCCCACTGCATGTCGGCCGAGGGGTTGTCCGGCATAGGCGGGGATAAGGTGGAAGTGCAGGTGAAACACCGTCTGCCCGGCTGCCGCTTCACTGAACTGCGCCAAGCGGATGCCCGCCGCGCCGGTCGCCGCCTGGACAGCGCGAGCGAGTTTGGGGAGGTAGGTTGCGACCTTGGCGAGGTTGTCCGGGCCTGCATCCAGAAGGTTGCGGGACGCCGCTTTAGGGATCACCAGCGTGTGACCCTTCGACTGCGGAAACACGTCCATCACGACGAGGAGCACATCGTCCTCGAACACTTTCACGCAGGGAATTTCGCCGCGCAGGATTTTGGCGAAGATGTTCTGGGGGTCGTAGTTGGTCACGGCATGGCTCCGAGGTCTTGGTGGTCGCGCGGGGTCACTCCACCGTCGGCAATGGTTTCTTCGATGATGTCGACCGCGAGGTTCGTGCCGTCCTCGAGCTTCAGCTTTTCGCTGAGCGCGCGCGCGGCAACTTCGTAGGCTGGTGTCGTGGCGAGGTCTTCAAGGGCATCTGCAAGCAGTTGCGAGGTCAGTTTCCTCAAGCGCACCGGCGGCGGCCCGACCCCCAATTCATAGAGCAGGCGCCCCCAATAGGGTTGGTCGAAGAACTGCGGCACGGCAAAGCTCGGCTTGCCGGCATATAGCCCCGTGTGGGTGGTGCCCGCACCGCCGTGGTGCACGACCGACTGCACATGCTCGAAGAGCCTGCTATGGGGCGCCCTGTCGATCATGAACACGGTGTCGGGCAGGTGCTCCGGTTTGACGCCACCCCAGCCCTTGCCGATGACGGCCCGTCCGCCCCATGCCGAGAGCGCCTTGCCGATGATTTCGCTGTTGCGTTGCGCGCCGAACGACATCGAGCCGAAGCCGATATAGATCGGCGCGGTGCCCTTGCTGAGAAACTCCTGGAAATCCGGGGGTGGGGTCCACCCACTGGTATCGTCAAGCCGCCAGAAGCCGGTAATGATGTTGGTGTCGGGCCAATCGCCGGCGGCCGGCGAGATCAACGCCGAATATGCATGCAGCGCCACAAGCGGCTTGCCGTGGGAGTAGGTGTTGAACCCGCCCTTCTTCTTGGGTTTGAGCCCGAGGCTGCGCCTTAGGCGATCCCGCGGAAGGTCCCAATAGCTCTGCTGCATCCGCTGCACGGCGTAGCTGAGCTTGTTGATTACCGGATCAAAGCTTGGGCTCTTGGCGAAGGGCTGGCGGTTGAAGCGAAACAGCAGCGGATCGATTGGGTCGAGCCCGTATTCGAAATACGGGAACTCATCGGTGGGGTTCAGCGGTTGAAACACCGTGATGAGGGCCGGGATGTCGAGCGCCTCGGCGATGTCGATGCAGAAGGTCGTATTGTTCTGGAAGATGATCGCGTCGGCGTCCTGGGCCATTTCCCATGCCCGTTTGGCGGCCTCCTTGAGCACCCTCTGGCCATCACGCAGCAGCCCCGGTGCGTGCAGCAGCACACTCTTGGTCATGGCGCTGTCAAACTGCGATTGGCGCAGGAAGGCCTGAACGTCCCCGCCAAGGCTGAAATACTCGATGCCGTGATCGACGACGAATTGCCGGAAATCGTTCGTCGTGCCGATGACCGGGGAATAGCCGCGCTTTTTCAGCGCCAGCGCCAGCGCCACAAAGGGCTGTACGTCGCCCAGTGTGCCGATCGTCGCGATGGCTATACGCTTACCCATGCCCGTCAGAGTGCCGCCCGCTCGCATGTTGGTGTTGCGACGAGGAAGAACTATCTCCCGGCGTGCGAGTCAATGGCGACAGGCGCGCCCGGGATCTCGGGAGTCTGCCGAACGAACCGGAAGTAGTTCCAGAAGGCGAGGGTGGTGAGGGTGACCGGCACGTAGGCGAAGCCGCGCCGAATAATGAACATCGCCACTGCTGCTGCAAAATCCGCCGACATCGGGCCTTTCCCCATCTGCGAAGTGAAGGCCGAGGGGACGATGTGGCGGTAAACGAGCTCCGGACTCCGATAGTAGCCCAAGGCGCGCCGTGCGAAGGCCCGCTTGGAGACCGCATAGTCCCGCAATTCAGCCATCCCGAAATCGCCGTGCAACTCGACTTCGGAGCCGAGCGCCCAGACTTCGGGTGGTGTAAGCCGCGTGCGACCGATCTCGACGAAAAGGTCGATCAAGCCGGCGAACGTGGTGTAGTTCGCGTCCCAAGCCCCCTCCGTCTTCGCCCCATGCGAAAGCACCAGCAAGTCGGCGCGCTCGAGCTTTTCGCGCATCCGCTCATAGTCGCCCGCCGAGAAGTCGACGCCCGATTTCGCGGTTTCCACGATCCCGCCAAGCCGCTCGATGCGCTTTTTGATCGCTGTTCCGAAGGCCCCGCTGGCGCCGGTGATGAGAAAACGCCGGCCGTCGATCTGTGCGCCTGTGCCGAACAGCAGGTCGAACACGTTAGCGAACGACGAAAAGAAGTTGTTGGGGTGCACGTGGTGCATTGCGTGATAGCTGGCGCTGACCCACAGCAGGCCCTGCTGGCCGCTGATCCGATGCATGGCCATATGGTTGCCGTCGACGCCTTCCTGTTTGATCGTGAGCCAGAGCATCCAGATCCGCACGACGATCACCCAGACCACGGCTGGCCAGGGAAAGACCAACAGGAATAGCAGCGTGCCGGCAACCCCGGTGGCAAATTCGGGAAGCACGTGAAAGACCAGGTTTTGCCGCGAGAGTTCCGTATGAACGCGCATCTTGCGGTCTAGAAAGGCGTGATGCACCCAGTGCCAGCGCGCAAACCGGCGCAGCAGCGGGCTCTTCGAGCGCCCCCAGACGTGCAGGAGCCAGTGCACGATGTCGAACAGCAACGTCGACACCACGAAGACAACGCCCGCCTCGATGGCCCAGAGCAGGAAATTGAGCGGGGTGAGCGTAAGGTCCATGGCGTGTCCTGGTGTCACTGACGGCGCGGGTTGCCCCGGCGGACATGATGGTCTATCGGCACTGATCCCTCGGCGACCAGCAGAGAGTCCGAATGAATCTAGCCTTCGTCATCCCCGCATACAATGAAGAGGCACTGGTCGGCAAATGCGTCGAGTCCGTGCTCGCAGAGGTCAAGCGGAGCGGTCGGCAGATCGACGTCGTCGTGGTCAACAACAACTCGACGGATCGCACTGCGGAAGTCGCCGGCGCCTTTCCGGGCGTCCGCGTCATCGACGAGAAGCAGAAGGGGCTGGTCAGCGCCCGCGATGGCGGCTTCCAGGCCACAACTGCCGAACTGGTGGCCAACATCGACGCCGACACCATCGTGCCGCCCGGTTGGCTCGACACCGTGTTTCGGGAGTTCGAGAAAAACGACAAGCTGGTCTGTCTCAGCGGACCCTACATCTATTACGATCTCTCGGTGTGGAATCGCTTCCTCATCACCATGTTTTACGGGCTGACCAAGCTCATCTATTGGGTCAACCGCTACGTGCTGCGGGTCGGCTCCGTGGTCCAGGGCGGTAATTTCGTGTTCAAGCGAGACGCCTGGATCAAGGCCGGCGGCTACAACCGCGAGATCAAGTTCTACGGCGAGGATACCGACGTCGCTGTGCGCCTGAGCAAGATCGGCGACGTGAAATGGACCTTCGCCCTCAAGATGAAGACATCGGGCCGTCGGCTGGCGGAAGAAGGCGTGTTCAAGACCGCGCTTACATACACCCTCAACTTCTTCTGGGTCACGTTCGCAGGCAAGCCTGCCACCGAAAAGCACACCGATATCCGGCGTTAATCGCCCTTCTTGAACGGGGTCAGTGCCGCGAGCATGTCCTGCTCGCGCAGGACTGCCTGGCGCTCCTGCTCGAGGAACCGATCAACGGCGTCTTTGAGGCCCGGATGCCCGATCCAGTGCACCGACCGGGTGGTTGACGGGACGTAGCCCCGCGCCAGCTTGTGCTCGCCCTGTGCCCCGGCCTCGACCGTTGCCAGCTTATGCTCGATAGCGAAATCGATCGCCTGGTAATAGCAGAGCTCGAAATGCAGGAACGGCACCTCGCGGTTTGCCCCCCAGTACCGGCCGTACAGCGTGTCTTTGCCGAGTAGGTTGAGTGTGCCGGCAATGGGCGTGTCGCCGTCATAGGCGAACATCACGACGATCCGCTCCGCCATCGCTTCGGACAGCAGCGAGAAGAATTTGCGGTTGAGGTAAGGGCGGCCCCATTTGCGGTTGCCAGTGTCCTGGTAGAAATCGAAGAATTCATCCCACACGCTCTCGGTGAGGTCGGCGCCGGTCAGCCATTTGACCGTCAGCCCCTCGAGGGCATCGCGTCGCTCGCGTCGAGTCACCTTGCGATGTCGAGACGACATCGTGGTCAGATAGTCCTCAAAAGTCTCAAACCCCGCATTGTGCCAGTGGTATTGCGTGTCGGTCCGCAACAGCCAGTCGGCGTCGGCCGCGAGCATCGCCTCGGATTCCGGCACGAACGTCGCGTGGATCGATGAAATGCTGCGCTCATCGGCGAAGGTGGCCGCGGCGGTCAGGAGGGCGCGCTTCAGCGCCGGATCGTCGGACGCTGTGAGCAGCTTTGGCGCGGTAACGGGGGTAAACGGCACCGCCGCCTGGAGCTTGGGGTAGTAGCTCCCGCCCGCCTGCTCGAAAGCGTTAGCCCACCCATGATCAAAGACATACTCGCCCTGCGAGTGCGTCTTTTCGTACATGGGCATAATCCCGAGCACGGTCGTACCACCGCGCAGCACCGCGTGCCGTGGCGTCCAGCCGGTTCGGCGGGTGGCGCTGCCCGATAGTTCGAGCGCGTGAAAGAACGCATGGTCCAGGAAGGGGTTGGCATGGGGATCGGTGGCCGCCACCAGGCCGTTCCAGATCGCCGGATCGATCTCGCCAGTGGAGCCTGCGATGGTCGCTGTGAGCGTGTCAGGCACTTGCGGGCAGGAATCCTTCAAAGACGATCTGGTCACAATGCTTGAGTGCGGCCTCTGCGTCACGCGCCGATGTGATCGTCCAGGCGGTCACGGGCGTGCCGAAGGCGCGGTACAATCGCACTGCCGGCAACTCTAGCGAGACATTGCGGCAAGAAATGAAGGCGAAGCGTGTCCATGGCCAGTGCAGCAGATGACGCAGGACGAATTTGGTCGAGGACGACAGGCCGCTCTCCCAGTCCGGCTCGTCATAACCATATGTGATGATCCCCAGCGGTCCGGTGACGCCCGCGCGGCGTACCGCGACCAGCAGCTTTGGATCGAACGACTCGATCGTGTACGGGCCAGTATAAGCGCGCAGGGCCTCTGCGACGCTGGCGGCGAGCTGCTTGGTGCCTGCAGCAGTCTGTTGCTGCTTCAACTCGATTTGCAACTGCGTGCGCCCGCCCACAGTTGCGAGGAACGCGTCGAACCGCGGCGGCACCTGCGGCGGGCTGCTGTCCGTCAGTAGCAGCGCCTGAACCTCGGCAATCGGCCGCGCATCGGAGCGGCCCTTGGCCGCCGTCAGCCGGTCAAACTCATCGTCGTGAAAGATGAATGGGACGCCGTCGCTCGACAGCTGCACGTCGCATTCGATGCCATAGCCCGCTGCAATTGCAGCTTCGAAGGCAGGCAGGGAGTTTTCGATGATTCCGCGGCTGCGATCGTGTAGCCCGCGGTGGGCGACTGGGTCGTCGAAAAGGGCCATGATTATCTCGTGACGACGGGGAAGCGTCGCGCCCTAACAGCCTGCGGTGACACTCTCGCGTCAGCCATTGACCTCGATGATGGCCTCGACCTCGACCGCCGCGCCGAGCGGCAGCGACGCCATGCCGATTGCGGCGCGGGCGTGCTTGCCGGCATCCCCAAGCGTGCCGACGATCAGGTTGGATGCGCCGTTGGCGACCAAGTGCTGTTCGGTGAAATCGGGGGTCGACGCTACGAACACCGTGAGCTTGAGGACCCGCTTGATCTGGCTCAGTTCGACGCCGCCCGAGTAGACGATTTCGCTCAGAACCTTGACCGCAGCCAACTCGGCCGCGTTGCCGCCCTGAACGACATTCATGTTATCGCCCAGCGTCCCGGTGATAACCCCGGTTTCATTGGATGATATTTGGCCAGACACATAGAGGATGTTCCCCGAGCGGGTGACCGGGATGTAGCTCGCGACGGGCGGGGTCGGCCGCACCAGCTCGTAGCCGTATTCACGAAGTCTTTCCGTCGGGGTGGTCATTTGGGTTTGCCTTCTTCGATCTTGTCTTCGTTTTGGCGTGATTTGCGCCGTCCATATAGCTTGCCGCGCACCACGGCGTCGCGTCCGAAACGCGTTCGGACCTGGTCCATTGCGCGCTCTGCGGCCGCTTTTCGTGCGATCGACGGTTCGATCAGATCCACCGGATCGTCGCCCTCGGCCTCGCTGAGCCCCGAGATGCCGATACCGATCAATCGGAATGCGGTGCCATCCATCTCCCGGGCCAGCAATTGCCGACCCGTTTCATAGAGCACATTTGCCAGCTGCGTCGAAATCATCAATTGGCGCGACCGCGTACGCAAGCGAAATCCCGCCGATTTGAGCTTCAGCGTCACGGTGTCGCCGACCAGAGACTTCGCCTTCAGACGCTCCGAAAGCCGCTCGGAGAGCGCTAGCAACTCGGTCGAAAGCTCCTCGAAGGTTGCGATGTCAGTGTTGAACGTGGTCTCGGACGAGACGGTCTTCATCTCGCCGTCGATCGACACCGCCCGCAGATCCTCGCCGCGGGACAGGCGGGCGAGGCGGGCACCGGTCTCGCCGTAGCGGCGCATCAGGTCCTCGGGCGCCGTCTGCTGCAGCTGTCCGATCGTGTCGAACCCATCCTTGCGCAGGATTTCGGCGAATACTTTGCCGACCCCATAGATCAGGTCGACCGGCTGCCTGGCCAGGAAGCCGAGGGTCTCGGCCTTGCCGATCAGCGCAAAGCCGCGCGGCTTGTCGAGGTCGGAGGCGATCTTGGCGAGAAACTTGTTGTGGCTGAGACCAACCGAAATCGTGATGCCGACCGCAGCCTCGACGTCGCGCGCAAAGCCGGCCAGGACTTCAGCGGGCGTTGCCTTGTGCAGTGCCTGCGTTCCCCCAAGATCGAGGAAGGCCTCGTCGATCGACAGCGGTTCAACCAGCGGGGTGAGCTTGTCCATGAGTAGCCGCACCTCGCGGCTTGCCTTCACGTATTTGGCCATATCGGGCGGGATCACCACGGCATCCGGGCACAGCTTGCGGGCAGTGAACATCGGCATGGCCGATCGCACCCCGAATTGCCGGGCGATGTAGCAGCACGTCGAGACGACGCCCCGTACCCCGCCGCCGATGATCAGCGGTCGGTCGCGGAGACTTGGGTCGTCGCGCTTCTCGATAGAGGCATAGAAGGCGTCGCAGTCCACGTGAGCGATGCTGAGTGTATCGAGCTCCTCGTGGGCAACTAGCCGTGGCGATCCACAGCGCCGGCAGCGATCCGGACATTCTGCGGCACTGGCGGTCCACCCGCAGTCCCTGCAGAGGATGTGGAGCGCCGCCACGACTCAGCCATCCGGGTTGAGTTTGGCCCATACCCGCATGACCGCGTCGGGCTGGAGCGCGTTTCCGGCGCAGAATGCAAGGAGAAGGGACTCATTGTGGACAAGATAGTCGAGGAGGCCCCGCGCCAGGCTTGAACTCCCAACCGAGCCGCGAAGTGCATCCGGACTAAGTCCGGTTTGCCCCATAAAATCAGCCAGTTGCTCTGGGTTCTGCGCAAGATGATGCAGGATCAGCTCGGCGAGTTCCTTGAGCGTCGGTTGGGGCGCCTTGAGGGCCAATCTCGGGTATCCATTACGGGTTTCGTAAGCGGTTGATGTTACCCGAGCCTTAGGGCAGAACACAGTGGTCTCCCGCTCAAAGCTGGATCCCATGCCCAAGACTGTGATGATCGTCGAAGACAATGAGCTCAATATGAAGCTCTTCAACGATCTGCTGGAATCGCGTGGCTACTCGATCATCCAGACCCGCAACGGCATGGAGGCGATCGGCCTGGCCCGCGCGCACCACCCAGACCTGATCCTGATGGATATCCAGCTTCCGGAAGTGTCTGGCCTGGTGGTCACCAAATGGCTCAAGGAAGACGACGATCTACAGTCGATCCCGGTCATTGCCGTCACTGCCTTCGCCATGAAGGGCGACGAGGAGCGGATTCTGCAGGGCGGCTGCGAGGGGTACATCTCCAAGCCGATCTCCGTGCCACACTTTTTGGAAACGATTGCGCGCTACATTGGGCCTGCCACCTAAGCAATAGTTGATGTAGCGGGCATTTTCCCGAGCGTGAGGGCAGTGGGCATTTGACGGCGCGCGTGCTCATCGTAGACGATATTCCCACCAACGTGCGCCTGCTCGAGGCCCGTCTGACGGCTGAGTATTTCGACGTCCGAACGGCGTCGTCGGGACGCGGAGCCCTCGCCATCTGCGCAGAGGGCCAGATCGACATCATTCTCCTCGATGTAATGATGCCGGAGATGGATGGCTTCGAAGTCTGCCAGCGTCTCAAGGCTGACCCTGCAACTGCCCACATCCCAGTGGTAATGATCACCGCGCTTGATCAGCCATCCGATCGGGTGCGCGGACTGCAGGTCGGTGCCGACGACTTTCTCACCAAGCCAGTCGATGACGTACAACTGATGGCGCGGGTTAAAAGCCTGGTGCGTCTCAAGGCTTTGACGGACGAACTGCGGTCGCGCGCGCAGACAGGCCAGGAAATCGCCACCGAGGACGCGCTGCGGGCAATGGACGGCTCCAACGTCGACGGCGGCAAGATCCTGCTCGTCGACAGCGACCCTCGCAGTGCCGATCGCATCGCCGGTTACCTGTCCATGCACGACGTCGACATCCTGACCAACCCAGCCGGCGCTGCGCTCCAGGTTTCCGGCGGCGAGTACGAGTTGGCGATCGTCAGCATGGCGCTTGGCGATTTCGACCCGCTCAGAGTCTGCTCGCAGATGCGAACGCTCCAGCAGACGCGCGGTTTGCCAATTCTGCTGATTGCCGAGGAAGGCGACCGGCCGCGCGTGATCCGGGGGCTTGACCTCGGGGTGAATGATTTCATCATGCGCCCGGTCGAGCGGAACGAACTCGCCGCTCGCGTGCGCACCCAGCTCAGGCGGCATCGCTATGCCGCGGACCTGCGCCAGAGTGTCACCAACACCTTGGCACTGGCCGTTACCGATGAACTCACCGGCCTCTACAACCGCCGCTATTTCGACCGCCACCTGTCGCTGATGATCGAGAAGGCGCGCGACCAAGAC
>JANXSI010000483.1 GCA_025352765.1 Devosia sp.
CGGAAGCGCCCGGTGGGCCGGGTTCGGTGGGGAGTTTCAGCCATTCGACCTAGGTCTCGTGGCTTCCTGTTTCCGCCGCATGAAGCGGCGCCGGCGAGGCTCCGTCCCCGGAGCGGGTAGTCCGCGTTTTGTTGAGGCAGGAGCCTCGCCAACGCAGTCGGATTTTCGAACAAGACGCGTTTACTGGCCAACAAGCCGAATCTTCTGGCGCCTGCGGCCGGTGGCCCCCACCATGGCCAGTGGGAATCTCCGTTCAAGAGCGGGGGCAATCCCGCTCCTACCGCCGGCGTGACCCCGGTATCACATCCAGGTCCCAGCCGAAACGCGCCGGTCCTCGAGACAGCACGACTGCTGCCCCGCCCCGACTTCCCCGCACCAACCACTCGTCATGATCTCGCTTCGGTGCGGCGATGGGGGAAGTATAGCGGGGCTCAAAGGGGCGTCAGTTCGCGAGCGCGAAATCGGGGGTAAGCGATTGGCGGGGTTGGAGAAGTGATGTCGGTTGGCGTGTCACTTAACTGAACGATCAGTCCGGCGCTCCCTCCCTTTACGGGGAGCGACTGTCTTGGTGGTGAAGCGATCTTCCATGGTTTGTTGTCCCTTAGGATGGCGTTGAGGATTGTGAGGAGCTTTCTGGCTGTTGCGATGATGGCGACGAGCTTTGGCTTGCCGCGCTCGACCAGTTGGTCGCGGAAGGCCTTGAGGGTGGGGTTGTGACGGGCGGCGACGAGGGCGCCCATGAACAGCGCGCCGCGCACGCTGGTGCGGCCGCCGCCGATGAAGCTCTTGCCCCGCCATTGGCCGGACTGGCGGGTATAGGGCGCGAGACCGGCGAGCGCGGCGATCTGCCTGGGGTTGAGCCGACCCAGTTCCGGCAGCTCGGCCAGGAGCGTACGGGCGATGGTCTTGCCGATGCCGGGCACCGAGGCCAGAAGGTTCTCCTTGTCGCGCCACACCGGCGTGCCGCGCACGGTCTTGTCGATCTCGCCGTCGAGATCCTTGAGTTCGTCTTCGAGGATGGTGACGACCCGGGCCAGCGAGACGCGGACGCGGCCCGGAGCGGCCTGGGTTCGGCGGGCGCGCTCGGCGGCGAGCATGCCGACCAGTTGCCGGCGCCTTGCCATCAGCGCCGCCAGGTCCCGGGTATGAGCATCGGCCAGCGGCCGCGGCTCGGGCCGGACGGCCTCGATGAACAGGGCGATGAGCCTTGCATCGATCGGATCGGTCTTGGCCCTCTGGCCGATGGCCTGGGCGTAGTGCCGGACCTGCGCCGGGTTGAGCACCATCACCGGCAGCCCGGCCGCCGCCAGCCGCGCCACGGCCAGCCGTTCATGCCGGCCGGAGGCCTCGAGCCCGATGCCGATCAGCCCCTCGAGCCGGCCCAGCCGCTCGGCCAGCGTCTCCACCCCGGCCTCGTCATTGCTCACGGCAAAGCTCTCGCCCAGCGGATGCACATGCACATCCAGCCGCGCTTTGCTCACATCGATGCCAACGGTGATCTCCATCTTGTCCCTTCCTTGCCTAAACGGGCTCGCACGCTGGCGGCCCCGGCGACTGTTCGGGATCAATGGATCGATGCGGGGCGCCCCACGCTCCCTTGCGGGCTTTGCTGCCCCGGGGGGACTCGGGCTGCCCCGCACCACCGCAGCCTCATTATCAACCGAGGCGCCCGGCAAGTTACAAGGGGGGACCACGCGTCAGCGTGGTGGGTGGGGTGCTACGACCACAGTGCTTGTTGCCCCCACCCATCGGCTTCGCCGGTCCCCCCTCCCCGCAAGCAACCGTGTTTGCTGTCAAGCGCGGTTGGGGTTGAGGTGCGTGCCCGGTTGCCATGGGCGACCGGTGGCGATGATGGTGTTGGCGGTGATGAGGAGCTTTCGCATGGCCGCCACGATGGCGAGCTTGGCTGGTTTGCCGTTGTCGCGCAGTCGCCGGTAGAAGGTCTTGATCGGCGGATTGGCGCGAATGGCCGAGATGGTTGCCATATAGAGGGCGCAGCGCACCGAGACGCGACCGCCCCCGATATGGGCCTGGCCGCGGTATTGGCCGCTGTCGCGCACGAACGGGGCCACCCCGGCGAGGGCAGCGACCTGCTTGTTGTCGATGCCGCCCAGTTCGGGCATCTCGGCGACCAGCACGGCGGCCGTGGTCCTGCCGATGCCGGGGATCGAGACCAGCAGTTCGGCCCGCCGCGCGAGCTCGGCATCGGCGGCGATCTGTTGGGCGATGGCGACGTCGAGATCGCGGACCTGGCCGGCCAGGAACGCGATATGGGCTTTGAGCGAGGCGTGCACCGGCTCGGCCTCGGGATGCTCGAGCCGCTGCTTTTCGATGGCCAGCATGTCCACCACCTGTCGGCGCCGGCGCACCAGGTCGGCGAGGTCAAGAGCTTGCGGCGGTGGCGGCGGAGCGGGCTCAGGCTGCATCAGCCGAGCGAAGCGCAGGATCACCCGGGCGTCAATCGCGTCGGTCTTGGCCATCTGACCATCGGCCCGCGCCAGGTCGCGCACCCGGCGCGGGTTGACCCGGCTGAACGCGATGCCGCGATCGCCCAGCGCGCGCGACAGGCGTCGCGTGTGGCTGCCGGTCGCCTCGCACACCACCTGCGGCCGGCGCAGCTGCGACACCTGCTCGATCAGCCGGGCGATGCCCTCGGCGCTGTTGGCCACCCGAACCACCTCCATCTCGCCCACCGCCAGGTCCAGATGGTGCTTGGAGACGTCGATCCCTACATAGTCCATGCTCATGATTGTCCTGCCTTGTCTGCGGGCTCTGCCGCCCGATCAACCGTTCGAACCAGTCACGATGGGGCAGGACGCGTCAGCTTGCGGACGAACTCACACGTTCAGGGGGAGTACACGCAGCCCTGCCCAGGGATGCCACACGACAACCCACAAGCCGATCATCGTCACGATCGGCCCAACGGCAATAGACAAGGGGGAGGGAGCGCCGACTG
>JANXSI010000531.1 GCA_025352765.1 Devosia sp.
CGCCCCGGGCAGCATCCCGGGCGATTGTGAAGCCGCGCCCAAGAACTTCGCCCTGCCCAACATGGGCATCCCGGGTCTCGGCGCATCGGCGGCCGATCTCAAGGCGACCTTCGGCGGCGCTTCGGGCTCGACCATTGCCTACCGGGCGGACGAGCCGGGCGAGGATGCGCTCGGCACCGCCAACAACGCGCAGTACATCGGCTACATGATGTCGGGCGGCAAGGTTACCGGCTACGGCGTCGGCGAGACCTCGGTGCCGGTGGCGAAGTAAGCCCCTGCTGACTCAGGCTGCGGGCAGGTCGATCACGGCCCGCACACCGGGGCCGTTGTCTTCGATCCTGAACTCCCCCCGGTGCAGTCGGGCAACCGCGGCAACCAGCGACAGCCCAAGCCCTGACCCCGGCTCGGTTCGGCTCTTTTCAAGCCGGACGAAACGCTCGACCACGCGCGCGCGGTCCTCGAGCGGAATGCCCGGACCATTGTCGACGACCTCGATCAGCACCCTCCCCGCCTCGGTCTTGACCGAGACGGACACGCGACCGGCCTTGCCCTCGGCCGGCTCGTAGTATTTGAGCGCGTTCTCGATCAGGTTGACCAGCGCCTGCCCGATCAGCTCGCGATTGGCCCGCAGATGCACGTCGGGCGCAATCTGCGTGTCGAGGACGAGGCCCTGCTCGTCGGCCACCGGTTCGTAAAGCTCGGCGACGTCGGCGGCGACGCCGCTCACATCGACGTCGGCAAAGGCCCCCGATGGGGCCCCGGCTTCCGCCCGCGCGATCATCAGCAGTGCATTGAAGGTGCGGATCAGCTTGTCGCTCTCGGTCAGCGTCGTCTCCAGCGCCTCGCGCTGCGCCGGGCCGTCGCCGCCCTCGCGCAGCGCCGCCTCGGCACGGTTGCGCAACCGGGTCAGCGGCGTCTTGAGGTCGTGCGCGACGTTGTCGGTCACTTCCTTCAGCCCCACCATCAGCCCCTCGATACGGTCGAGCATGGCATTGAGGCTGGTCGCCAGCACGTCGAACTCGTCGTTGCGCCGGGTGATCGGGATGCGTTCGCTGAGATTGCCCGACATGATCTTGGCGGATGTCGCGTTGATGGCGTCGATGCGCTTGGTAACGCGCCAGGCGGTGACCATCCCGGCGAGCAGCGAGAAGACGAGAATGCCCGCGACCGCGAGGATGAAGCCCTGGAGCACAATGGCGGTAAAGCCCCGCCGCTCGAGCACGTCGCGGCCGACGATCAGCCGGAGACCGCTGTCGAGCACCAGCGAGCGCACCACCGCAAACCCCTTGGTCTGGTAGCCTTCGAAGGCCTGGTCGCGATCGTAGTTGAGGCTGAACACGCCCACGCCCTGGAGGACGTTGACGGGAAAATTGCTGACGTTGCCGGCGACCTGCAGGCCGGCGTTGTCGCCGAGATAGTAGATGCCCGGACCCGGCTGGTTGGCTAGGCGGTTGACCGCATAGACCACGCCGCGCACGCCCTGGCGCTGGTCGACGCGCCGCAGCAGATCGACCTCGCGATCGATCGCGGCGGCCTGCTGCTGCTGGATCTGGATGCTCGACTGGTAGGCGATGAAGGTCAGGAGCAGGATAGAGAAGACGACGAACAGCGCGATGAAGATCGCCGTCAGCCGGACCGTGGTGGTTCGCCAGAGCTGGGCAATCCTACTCACGGATCATGTATCCGGCACCGCGGATCGTGTGGAGCAGCGGGTTGGCGTGGCCCTTGTCGATCTTGGAGCGCAGCCGCGACATGTGGACGTCGATGACGTTGGTCTGCGGGTCGAAGTGATAGTCCCAGACGTTCTCGAGCAGCATGGTGCGGGTCACCACCTTGCCGGCGTTCTTCATCAGATATTCGAGCAGGCGGAATTCGCGCGGCTGCAGCAGGATGGCCTCGCCCTCGCGCTCGACCTTGCGCGACAGCCGGTCGAGGCTGAGGTCGCCGACGGCATAGCTCGTCGCCGCCTCCGAGGGGCTCGAGCGGCGCGCCAGCACCTCGATGCGGGCCAGCAATTCGGTGAAGGCATAGGGTTTGGGCAGATAGTCGTCGCCGCCGGCCCTAAGGCCCGTGACGCGGTCGTCGAC
>JANXSI010000675.1 GCA_025352765.1 Devosia sp.
CCCGGCATTTTCGGCGTCGCGCGACGTAACGAATTTGGGTGTATGGCAGCCCGTGCAGCCCGCGGCGTAGAACGCCTGCTTGCCGCGCAGGACCTGCGAGTCGTCGATATCGCGCCGTGCCGGCACGGCAAGATTCTGCGAATAGAACGTCACGAGATCCAGGATCGGATCGGGCGCCTCGGCGTCGCCCAATCGCACCTGCTCACCAGTTGGATAGGCAAGGCACGCCGACTGCGTCGCTGTGCAGTCGCCGAACGGCTGCTTCACCAGCGGGGTCGAGATACCGATGTCGCCATCAAAGGCCGCGGCCGACTGGGTTCGGATGGTCGGGGCGCCGTCCTTCCATCCGAAACGGCCGAGCGCGATCCGGCCGGTCGCAAGATCCTTGACCCAGTTGGGACGCCCGGAAATGCCATCATGGTCGCTGTCTTCGGGATCCGCGTGGGCGAGGATGTCTTCCCTGGCGACGGCCTCGACGAGGCCGAGGCCGATCATCGGTGGCGCGATGCGCGGGCTCAGCAGGACGTCCGCCGCCAGCGGCCCGTAGCCAAGGTCGCCGACGCTGTAACGCGGTTCCCTCAGGGTCACTACAGTGCCATCGCCAAGCGTGACCGGCCGGTCGGTGTAGGCGACTGTCATCTGCCCTTCGGCCTTGAGGCCGGTGATGCCGAAGTCCTGCAGCTGCGTGCCGTAGGTTGGCTCGGGAATGACGTTCTGCTGGCCGCTCGCCATCAGCGCCTTTTCGGCGTCGGTCTTTGCTGGCACCGAAACCCGCAGGAACATCGATACGCCGTCGTCGGCAGCGCCCATCGGCGGATGGCCCCGGCCGTCCTTGAGGTGGCAGTTCTGGCAACCGCGCGCGTTGAACAGCGGGCCGAGTCCGTCTGACGCCTGCGTCGAGGATGGCGCCGGTACCCAGACCTTGGTGAAGAAGCCGTTGCCCAGGTTGAAACGCTCCTGGTCTTCGAACGAGAGATTGGCCGAGAACAGCGAGAAGGCGTCGCGATTGACCAGCTTCTTGTTGGTCGCGGCGCCCGCCGGCAACGCCTCGAAGCGCTCGGGCTTGCTGAAGTCGGTCGTCGGGGCGGTGATCGCCTGCACCCGCGCCAGATCCTCGGCTGTCAGGTCCGAACGGATGGGCTTGTCGTCGGCAAGGCTAATACCTGCCAGCAGGATGATGACCAGGACAGCGGTCAGGGACTTGTGCATGTCTCGCCCCCTAGCACGTCCCGGTCACGACACAATGAAGGGCCGATCTCAGGGCGTTTCGCAAGCCTTCGGACCAAATGATCATTGGAAAACCGCGTCCGGGTTGTCGAGGCTGTCGCTGCCTTCGAGCGTGAATTTGTCGAGCTTGAGCAGAGCCACGGCGCGCTCAATCCCCCGGGTCTGGGCGATCAGGGCGTCAATCGCCGCCTGGACGACGGCATTGCCCTCGGTGTTCCCCTCGCCGATCATCTGGTCGTATTTCTCGATCGTGTCACCGCGCGCCTTCATCACGTCGAACGCCTGATTGGTCGCATTGAGCAGCGTCTTGATCTCTGCATCGAGGGCGGCATCCTTGGATGCAACGAGGTCGGAAAACGACGGCCCCTTCACCACGGTGCCATCGGTTCGCGTGTAGCTGCCGAGATAGACGTTCTGAATGCCGATCGCATCGTTGCGGTAGACCAGATAGGTCGTATCCGAGAAGCACTCGTGCTCTTCCTCCGGGTCGTGGACCAGGAGGCCCAGCTTCATGCGCTGACCGGCCAGTTCGCCATAGCTGAGCGAGCCCATCCCGGTCGGGATAGCGCCGACACCCAGTTCCTTGAGGGCCAGCCGCGCCTTGCCGTCGGCGCCCCAGTTGCCAACCATTTCCTGGAGGTCGGACACCAGCAGGGTCGTCGCCGATTTCAGGTATTCGGCCCGGCGGTCGCAATTGCCGTTGCTGCAGGCCTTGAGGTCATAGTCGGTGGCCGGTCGTTCGCCGGCACCCGGACCGGTGCCATGCGTGTCCTGCCCCCAAAGCAGGAATTCGATGGCGTGGTAGCCCGTCGCCACATTGGCCTCGATGCCACCGGCCTCCTGCAGTGTCCCGGCGAGGAATTCCGGCGTCAGCGCGCTGGCGTCGACGTCCTTGCCGTCGATGACGATCTTTGGATTGGCAATGACATTGGCCGTGTAGAGCCCATTCTCGTCACGCTCGGTCCCGTAGGAGTCGTCCACATAGTCGATCAGCCCCTCATCGAGCGGCCAAGCGTTGACGCGGCCTTCCCAGTCGTCGACGATCGGGTTGCCAAAACGATAGGCCTCGGTCTGCTGGTACGGAACACGCGCCGCCACATAAGCGTCGCGCGCGGACTTTAGCGTTGCGTCTGTCGGCGTGGCGAGAAAGGCACCGATCGCTTGCTCGAGTTGCTGTGCACCGCCAAGCGCATCGGAGTATTCGGCCAGCGCGATCTCCGCATAGGTGCCCAGGATAGCCTCCCGGGAAGGCTCTGCGGCGAGGACCGGGAGCGCCAATGCGCATACGCCGAACAGCATTC
>JANXSI010000679.1 GCA_025352765.1 Devosia sp.
TGAGGGTCTCGGCCGAGGCCGTCGAGGCGAGCGCAACAAGCATTGCACCCGCGAAAAGCGGTACAAGTTTCATGGAAGTCCTCCCTTTGACAAAGCGAGCATTTGCCTTGTTCGTGGGCAATTACCCATCAGAACGTTAAGACTGTCAAGCGGGAGACGCACGAAATCGCTGACGCACGTGCCTCAGGCGTGGCAAAATTGATGGACTTTGTAGTTTAATTATAGAGATTTAGCTGGCGGCCAGCAGCTTCTCTGCAGTGCGCTCGTCGGTGATGAGGCCGTTAACGAGTCGACGGTTCAGGGCTGCAATGGTCCCGGGCAATTTCTTGTCGCCCATGGCAAGTGCCACGACAAGAGAGGTTTCCCGTGAGGGCATCGGGGCGCTGGCGACGCGATCGTTGGTGAGCCCTTCGATCATTTTCCCCTGAGCGTCGAAAGCCCAGCCGACGATTTCGCCGATGGCGCCCGCCTTCTGCAGTGCCTTGAGTTCGGCCTCGGTGATGAAGCCATCGAGGTAGAGCGGCGCATTGGGCCCGAGGTCGCCGATGCCGATGAAGGTGATGTCGGCGCGGGCGGTTAGCGCCAGCGTCTCGCGCACCATGGGCTGGCGCAGCAGCATTTCGCGCTCTTCGGGAGAGGAGGCGATCACCGGCAAGGGCATGGGGAACATCCGCGCCTTCACCTGGTCGGCCATATTGAAGATGACGTTGTAGAACGAGGCCGAGCCGTCAGGTGCGATGTTGCCGGTGAGCGAGACGATCTTGTGCTGCGGCGCCTCCATCGGCGAGAGCTGCTCGATGGCGGCCTTCAGCGTCCGGCCGGTGCCGATCGCCATGATGATGGGATCCGGCGCGCGAAGGCGGCGCTCGATCTCGGCTGCCGCGGCCTGGGCGACGCCGGTTATCGTCGAGGTCGAGTCGGGGTCGGACGGGACCACTTCGACGAGGTCGAGGGCAAAGCGCCGGCGCAGCTGCTCGGCAAGCTCCATGCAGTGCCCGATGGGGTGATCGAGGCGAACCTTGATCAGGCCCTCGCTCACCGACAGCGACACCAGTCGCTGCGCCGTCTGCCGCGAGACGTTGAGCTTTTTGGCGATCTGTTCCTGATTGTTGCCGGCGACGTAGTAGAGCCAACCCGCGCGGGCCGCGTCGTCTAGCCGGCGCCCACCCTGATCCTGCTTGCTCATTGCCTGACGCCATTCCCGCGGCGGGTCACGCCGATGCGGCGAGTTCTACGGCGAAAGTTTCTCGCGATGCAAGTTCCGGCCGCTACTCCGGTGTTGGCACCGCCGATGCCCATGTGGGGGAGGTTGCCGGTGCCGCATTGATGCCCGTTCGGATATCGCGCTCCGTATCTTCAAGGTGCGCCCGCATCGCGGCGCCAGCAGCCTTGGGGTTGCCCTCGCGGATCGCCTTCAGCACTGCCTCGTGGGCAGCGATCGTATCGTCGGTCGAGTGCCCACGAATTTCGTGGCCGCGGCGGCTCAGGTAAAAACTGCGGCGCAGCGGCGCGGCCATCGCCTCGAACAGGTATTGGATCAGGCGATTGCCACTGGCCAGCGCGATGGCCTCGTGGAACGCAACATCGTGCTGGTGGAACCGCACTTCAGAGTCGGCGCTGTCGATGCCGGACTTGCCGCTCTGCGCAGCGTCCTTCATCCCCTGGATGGCGGACTCCAGCGTGGCGATGCTGGCGCGGCTGGCCCGCCGGGCGGCGAGGGTCGCCGTCTGCACCTCGAGCGACATGCGCAGCTCGATGAGGTCGAAAAGCCCCTTGGGGTCGTTCTGGATGACCGTGGAGAGGAAGTCCGAGAACGCCACTCCAGTGGGTTGCTTGACGATGGCTCGGCGGCCCCGGCCGACATCGAGCAGTCCGCGGCCAGCAAGCATCTTGACCGCCTCGCGCACCGTCAGGCGGCTGACCCCATAGCGCGTCGCCAGATCCCCTTCGCTGGGCAGGCTCGATCCGGGCGAGAGCTCGCCCAGGACCAGCTTGGCCAGCGCTTCGGCGACAACGATCGTGGCGGTCGGTTGTGCTCCTTCGGCGGCGCTGCTCTTGTCGACGCTGGCCATGGGACCTTCCTACCTATCAGATATCTTTGTAACGCTAGCCGGTTTTTTGCAGGGTTGGAAGGGCGCCCGAGGTTGAAGGAACCTTATAAGCCCAAGGAATGAAATCGTTTCTTCCGGCCGGGATGTTAACGAAGTCAGCCGGGAAACTACGGTTTGTGATCGTCCGAAGGTGGTGGTCACTTTACACGAGTATCTGATTACTCTACGTCAGCCGCGTGCGAGAACCGCACGCAGAGGCCGTCAAGGCCGACGTTAGGTCGCTGGGACTTCGAGAGGCGCGTGGGCGCTGCCCACCAAGTCTGGCTTTCCCTCCCCTGCCTGGACCGGCCCGAGCCGGTCTCTTCGCAGTGGTTAGCCCTCCGCACCGTCGGTACTGACGATCCAAATACCGCTGGTCCGCCAGCACTCAAAACCGTTCCGGGAGGACGCACGTGAAAGTCTCGAAACTTCTTCTGACGGCCGCAGCCGTCGGCACCATGGTGCTGACTTCGACTGCCGCCTTTGCCGCCGACAAGGGCCTCATCGGTGTTCTGATGCCCACCAAGACCTCGCAGCGCTGGATCAACGACGGCGATGCCGTGAAGTCCCAGCTCGAAGCTCTCGGCTACACTGTCGATCTGCAGTACGCGCAGGACGACATCGCCAACCAGCTCAGCCAGCTCGAGAACGAAATCACCAAGGGTCCGAAAGCTCTGATCATCGCCTCGATCGACGGCACCACCATGTCGGACGCGCTGCAGAAGGCCGCCGACGCGGGCGTGGTCGTTGTTGCCTATGACCGCCTGATCAAGAAGACCGCAAACGTCGACTACTACACGACGTTCGACAATTTCGGCGTCGGCGTCATCCAGGCCAACTCGCTGCTCAAGGGCCTCGGCTATCCCGAGAAGAAGGGCCCATTCAATATCGAGCTGTTCGGCGGATCGCCGGACGACAATAACGCTTTCTTCTTCTACAATGGCGCCATGTCGGTGCTGCAGCCGCTGATCGACAACAAGACCCTGGTGGTCAAGTCGGGCCAGATGGGCATGGACAAGGTCGGTACGCTCCGTTGGCTCGCCGCCACCGCGCAGGCCCGCATGGACAACCTGCTGTCCTCCTCCTACTCGGATGGCAGCCGCGTCGATGGCGTTCTGTCTCCCTATGACGGCCTGAGCCGCGGCATCACCGCCTCGCTCCGCGCCGTGGGTTACGGCACCGATGCCCAGCCCTGGCCGATCGTGACCGGTCAGGACGCCGAAACCGCTTCGGTGAAGCTGATCATCTCGGGCGAGCAGTATTCGACCGTGTTCAAGGACACCCGCGAACTGGCCAAGGCCACCGTCGGTCTCGTCGACACCGTTCTGTCGGGCGGCAAGCCGGAAGGCCTCGATGAGAAGACCTACAACAACGATGTCAAAGTGGTCCCCTCGATCCTTCTGACGCCGCATGAGGTCGACAAGTCGAACTACCAGGCTCTCGTGGTCGACTCGGGCTACATCAAAGCCGACGACCTGAAGTAAGCTCAGATTGTGCACTGAGGGGTCCCGCTATCTGCGGGGCCCCTTTTCGTTCTCCGGCGTCACCGGTAGGTTACATCCTTGCAAGGCCCGCGAGCGGAAGACCCGAGTATGACTGCGACGATCCTCGAAATGCGGGACATCACCAAGACGTTTCCGGGCGTCAAGGCGCTGTCCAACGTCAACCTCAAGGTCGAGCAGGGCGAAATTCACGCTGTCGTCGGCGAGAACGGCGCCGGAAAATCAACCCTTATGAAGGTGCTGTCCGGGGTCTATCCATCAGGCAGCTATGACGGGCAGATCATTTTCCGCGACCAGGAGTGCCACTTCAAAGGCATTCACGACAGCGAGCATCTGGGCATCGTCATCATCCACCAGGAGCTGGCGCTGGTGCCGATGCTGTCGATTGCCGAAAACATCTTTCTGGGCAACGAGCACGCCAAGAACGGCATCATCGACTGGAACGCCAACGAAGCGCGGACCCGGACCTTGCTGAAAAAGGTCGGGCTCTCGGAAGACCCGCGCACGCTCATCACCAATATCGGCGTCGGCAAGCAGCAGCTGGTTGAGATCGCCAAGGCACTCAGCAAGGAAGTCAAGCTGCTCATCCTCGACGAGCCGACCGCCAGCCTTTCGGAAAAGGACAGCCAGGCGCTGCTCGAC
>JANXSI010000721.1 GCA_025352765.1 Devosia sp.
AGACATCATCGACCTCTACGAGCGCACCAAGGTCGGCGCGCTGGTCGTCGTCCACCAGTAACGGCGGATCTGACGAGACTTTGAAGGCCGGTCCCTCGGGGCCGGCCTTTCTGTTTGAGCCCGCCCCAGTTATGTTGCAGCAATGACGGTCCTGTTTTCCCAGCGCGATATCAACCCCGCCGGCCTGCCCCGGCCGCTGGTCGATCGGCACGGGCGGCACATTTCCTACCTGCGCATCTCGGTGACCGACCGGTGCGACTTCCGCTGCGTCTATTGCATGGCCGAGCACATGGAGTTCCTGCCGCGCAGCGACGTACTGAGCTTTGAGGAGATCGACACGATCGCCCGCGCTTTCATCGCGCGCGGCACACGCCGGATCCGCCTCACCGGTGGCGAACCGCTGGTCCGCCGCGACATCATCGAGCTCGTGGAAAAGCTCGGCAGCTACATCGGGAGCGGCCTCGACGAGCTGACGCTTACGACCAACGGCAGCCAGCTCCGACGCCTCGCCCCGCGGCTTGCGGCGGCGGGTGTCCGACGGCTCAACGTTTCGCTCGATACGCTCGACGAGGGGCGGTTCCGGGCGATCACCCGTCGTGGCCGGCTGGCCGAGGTGCTCGACGGCATCGACGCGGCGGACGAGGCGGGCCTTAAGCTCAAGATCAACATGGTGGCGATGCGAGGCGTCAACGACGACGAGATCGAGCCGATGATGGCCTGGGCGCATGGGCGGGGCTTCGGGCTAACGCTGATCGAGGGCATGCCGCTGGGCGAGGTCGGGATCGACCGCGTCGACAGCTATCTGCCACTCAAGGAGATGCGCGCGCGACTGGCCGCCAAATTCACGCTGGAGCCGACAGACCACCGCTCGGGCGGGCCGGCGCGCTACGATTGGGTGAAACAAACCAATGGCTTGCTCGGGTTCATTACGCCAATGAGTCACAATTTCTGCGAGAGCTGCAACCGCGTCCGGCTGACTGCCACCGGCCAGCTGTTCATGTGCCTCGGGCAGGAGGACATGGTGGATCTGAGCGAGGTGCTGCGCACGCATGGCCCCGCGGCTCTCGATGCGGCGCTCGATCGCGCCATGCAGCTCAAGCCCAAGGGGCACGACTTCGTCCTCGATCGCGCCCACGCCGCGCCGGCGCTGGCCCGGCACATGAGCGTCACGGGGGGGTAATCCTCGGCCGCGACGGTGGAACGCAGCAGACTAGCTCCGGCTACTTGTCGTCGTCGGCGACGATGGCGAATTCGAGCGGGAGGGCGGTGGTGTATTTGATCTGGCCCATGGCGAAGGACGAGCTGACGTCGGTCAGGGCGATCTTGCCGATCAACTTCTTGTAAAAGGCGTCATAGGCGGCGATGTCGGGGACCACGACGCGCAGCAGGTAATCGACGTCGCCGCTCATCCGATAGAACTCGACCACTTCGGTCAGATCGTCGACGACCGACGCGAACTTGCGCATCCAGCTTTCATTGTGCTCGTTGGTCTTGATCGAGACAAAGACCGTGACGCCGGCGTTGATCTTGGCGGGATCGAGGATGGCGACGCGCCCCTTGATCACGCCGTCCTCTTCCATCTTCTGGATCCGGCGCCAGCAGGGCGTGGTCGACAGGCCCACCTTGCGCCCGATTTCGGCGACCGGCGTGGTGGCATCCTTCTGCAGAAGGGCGAGAATTTTGCGGTCGATCTTGTCGAGTGCCATGAGCCCCTCATTGAAATCAGTTTGCGACAAATGCCCGAAATCACCAAGATAACGCAACAGCACGGCTGCAATTTCATATTCAACGCAATTCGATTGCGCAAGTCAATGAATTCAACCTGATTATTGGAACTACGCTCTGATCCACTCCCAGAGGCCGGACGGCTCCTGGCCATGGTCGCGGCGCCAGTTTGTGGGTGACTCGAACGGACCGGCCCAGATGGCGCGGCGGGCGGTGCGCGCGCCTGCCTCGACCAGCGCATGGTCGATTTCGGCGACGGCCCAACCGGCGCCGACGATCGATGCTCCGAGATCGCCGCCCGAGACAGAACATCGCGCCAGCACGCGGCGGTAGCGGTCGCGGCCTTCGGGGCGGCAGGTGACCGGCTGTCCCTCGAGGAGGCGGGCAACAAACCCCCTCGCCTGCCGGCTGCAGGACCAGGAGACGCCGGCGGCGTCAGTGCAGGTCTGGTCGAGTTCGGGCGCATCAAGCCCGGTGAGCCGGATGCGCACGTCACCCAGGCGCAAGGTATCGCCATCGACCGCCTCGCCACGACCGACGAGGGGGGATCATGGGCTGTTGCAGCAGCGCGGTGAGGACGGCGATTGCCGCGATGACGGCCAGCGCGAGCACGATGCCGAGCGGACTCCGAAGTACCCATCTGCGAATGCCAATCCGCGGGCTCATTTCACTCGGCCTTAACCATGACATGCCTACGGTCCGGGATAGCGTAGCGAATGCGTATCCGTTCGCCTTCAGTCAAGTTGAGTACCCCGTGTAAATGCCGTTCGAGCCGGCGCATCCGACCGATGTGCGCTCCCAGATGGGGCGCGACCTGCGCCGCACGGCGCAGAAGACGGTTTTCGACGCCCGGCAGCGGCTGACTTCGTCATCGGGCACCCGCGCCAGCTTCGACTTCGAACTGCTCGACGATTACGCCAATTCGCGCGATTCGAGCGCCCTGGTGCTGCCGATCGTGTTTGCGATCCTTGCCCTGTTCGCCAGTTTCTGGGTTCCCGTCTATGTCGCGGCCGGCTGGGCGGGCGTCGTGGCTGCAGCGAACCTTGCCACCGTGCTCGCGGCGCGCCGCTTCAAGCAGATCGTGCCCAGCCAGTTCAACGCCGGACAGTGGACGACGCGGTTCGTGGTGGCCGAGACCGCCTATGGGGTGTCATGGGCCCTGTTGGCCCTGTTCTCGCTGTTTGCGGCGGACCGGGGCAGCCTCGCGGTCGTGATGTTCGCCATGGGTCTGGTGGGTATTGCGACCAATGCGGTTTCGACCCGCACGCTGCCGATGGCAACACTGATGAGCACGCTGCCGGTGGCGCTGACGGTCACCATCGATCTGGTGTTCATCGGCGGCCCGCTCAATACGCTCAACTGGTCGCTGGCGGCGGTGACGATCGGCGCCGAGATCTTCTTTGTCTATCTGGCGCGGCAACTCCACGCCTCAAAGCTCGAAGAGATCGTCCACCAGGCCGAAAAGGACCAGCTCATCAACGAGCTCGAGGAAGCGCGGCAGATGTCGGACGAAGCCCGGCGTCACGCCGAGCAGGCCAATATCGCCAAGTCGCAGTTCCTCGCCACGATGAGCCACGAGCTGCGCACGCCACTCAATGCCATCATCGGCTTTTCCGAGGTGCTGCAGTCGGAACTGCTCGGCCCGCACCAGGTGCCGCAGTACAAGGAGTATGCCGGCGACATCCACAGCTCCGGGCAGCACCTCTTGAATCTCCTCAACGAATTGCTGGACCTCAGCCGGATCGAGGCGGGCAAGTACGAGCTCAACGAGGAAGCGGTGTCGCTGGTCGATATCGCCGAGGACTGCCGGCGCATGGTGGAGATCCGGGCCAAGGCCAAGGGCATCGAGCTGGCGTTCAACTACGGCAAGACGCTGCCAAAACTATGGGGCGACGAGCGCGCCATCCGGCAGGTAATCCTCAACCTGCTGAGCAACGCCATCAAGTTCACGCCGCAAGCGGGCAAGGTCGCCGTGACGGTTGGCCGTTCGACTGATGGCGGGCAGCTGATCTCGGTGCGCGACAATGGCCCGGGCATTCCCGAAGACGAGATCGAGACGGTGCTGAGTTCGTTCGGCCAGGGCTCGCTGGCGCAAAAGACCGCCGAACAGGGAGCCGGCCTCGGCCTGCCGATCGTGCAGAAGATCATGGAACTGCACCAAGGCCGCTTCGACCTGTTCTCGAAGCTGCGCTTTGGCACCGAAGTGATCGCCACCTTCCCGCGCGCCCGCGTCATGGACGCACTGGCGCCGGTGGTCGAGAAGCGCTCGAAACTCGAGATCTATTCGGACGCCGGCCGCTAGTCCTTGCCGCTGACGCCGGCGCTCGAGAAGGTCGCCATGTTGGTGTGGAGGTGGAGCGCGGTCTTGACCAGCACCAGGCCGAGCGCGGCGCCCGAGCCCTCGCCGAGCCGCATGCCGAGGTCGAGCAGCGGCGTCACCCCCATCATCGCGAGCGCCTTGCCGTGGGCGCTCTCGGCCGATTCATGGGCGAAGATGCAGTGGTCGATCGACTCGGGATTGACCGCGTGGGCGATGGCGGCGGCGGAGGTCGCAACGAAGCCGTCGATGATCACCGGGGTGTTCTGGTGGCGGGCGGAGATGATGGCGCCGAGCATCGCCGCGATCTCGCGGCCGCCGAGCCGGGCGAGGATGGCGAGGGGATTGCCGTGCGCGTCTTTGTGCAGCGCGAGGGCGCGGTCGACGGCGTCGATCTTGCGCTCGAGCCCGGCATTGTCGACGCCGGTGCCGCGACCGACCCAATCGGCGCCGGTGCCACCGAACAGCGCCGCGTAGAGCGCCGCGGCGACCGTGGTGTTGCCGATGCCCATTTCGCCGATGGCGAGGCAATCGGGTTTGCCGGCAATCGCCTCCATACCGTAGGCGATAGTCGCGGCGCACATCTTGTCGTCCATCGCGGGAACCTGGGTGATGTCGCCGGTGGGCA
>JANXSI010000194.1 GCA_025352765.1 Devosia sp.
CGTCTTTGCGGTGACGTCGGCAATGCGCGAAGCGGTCACGCGGCCGAGCCTTGCAGCCCTCCACTCGGGCGAGCCCTGAATCATTTCAGACAATTGCAACTCCTTCCAGTTTGCCGCGCTTCAACCGGAGGTGCGCTGCACCCTTGGTGAGCCCGATGCGTTTTGCGTAGTCGGCCAGCGCCATCGCGCCCAAAGGCGTCGTGACGATCGTCAGGTCTTTGCGGTTGTGGGCCTGCTGCCGCGGGGTAGCCCACCGGACGTTGCCGGGCTCGTAGCCGCGGTTTCCGTTGATGCGGTCGATAGAGGTGTTCGGGGGACGGCGGCCGATGTGCGCTAGGAAGGCCGCAAACGAGCGCCACTCCGGGCAGAGCGTGATTCCAGCGCCGCCGTACCTGGGGAAGTCTTTGCTCTCGGGATTGCAGCAGCGGCTAACCATCGCCTGCCAGCAGCCGTATTCTGGCGAGCTGCGTCCCCCGTGGGTCGTGTGAACGCCGGCGGCCGTCTCCCGGGCGAGGCACCCGCATGACCGCGTCGTTCCGCTCCGTACGCGGCTAGTTGCGACGTCGGCCGTCTGGCCGCAGTCGCAGCCGAAACGGCCTATCAGGTGGCCGTCACGGGTGCGCTCGCCGGTGAGCCCTGCAAACCTCAGGCGGCCAAATTTCGCTCCGACGTGCATTGCTAGAAAACCAGTCTGACGTTGGGGATTTTACCGGCGAGGATCGCCAGCACGATCTTGATGGCGACCGGCTCGGTGGCGCCGGCCTTGATCAGGGCGAGCTTCGCCGCGGTCTTGGTAGCGGCGCGGTGCGCCACGTCCCGATCGCGCTCCTTCTGCTCGGACTCGAGGCGGGCGACGTCGGCAAGCCGGGCCTCCTCAGCGGCCGCCGCGGCGTCGACTACGGCCTGCGCCTCAGCCACTGCGGCGTCAGCCAGGGCCCGCGCAGCGGCCACGGCGGCCTCCACAGCGGCCGCTTCGCGCTCGGCCGCGGCAACGCCCGCCAAGCGGTCCGCTTCGGCGTCTATGGCGGCCTGGTGGGCGGCAATCGCTGCCGCCTGCCGTTCCTGCTCGGCCGCGCGGTCGGCGGCGTCGCGCTCGGCCTGAATCACGCGGAGGCGTTCCAGCTCAAGGCGGTCGGCCTCGCGCTGATCGGCCGCGGCCTTGGCGGCACGGACCCGGATCAGGGCGACGGTGCGGGACCGCTCGGCCTCGGTCTGGAATTCGGCAAAGGTCTCGTCGATGACGAAAGACTGGAGGCGGGCGATCATCGCCGGCAGGTCGTCGGTCCGGTCGCCCAAAGCGGTGAGCGTGGCGAGTGCGTCGCGCATCCTGTCGAGGCGCGCCTGCTCGGCGTCCTCCCAGTCAGTCAGTGACTTGCGGACCGTGGCGGCGAGGTCTTCGAGCTCGGCCCAGACTTCGCGGCGCCGAGCGTCGACCTTGTTGATGCTGGCCCGGGCGTCCTCGTTTAGCTTCTTGCCGGCGAGGTCTATCGCGGTCTTGGACCTCGTGACCCTGTAGGCGAGGGCGCTGATAGCCTTGCGGCCTTTGTCGGTGGTGACGTCAGGGACGGCCGCGGCCAGCTCGGCGCCGATGTGCTTTCGCCACGCGGCGTAGGTGGCGCTGTCGACTAGACAGGCGAGCGGGTTGGTCTCGATGATCGTGCTGACGTCGGGGGCGTCGAGGGCCGGCGCCCGGTCGATCAGCGCGACGGCTGACCGGGCGCTCATGCCGGCACCCGGTTGGCGTTGATCAGCGTGACGGCGCGGTCGTACTGGCTGGCCGGAATGTCGTCCAGGTACGCGACCTTCATCATGGCGAGGAAGGTCTTGGTATGGTCCGGGCGCCCGGCCTTGGTTTCTTCGAGCAGATCTTCGAGGTTGAGGACCTGCTCCTCGGTAATGAGGGCGGCGCCGTCGATGGTCTGGTCCGCCTTGGCGCCGTCGTCGTCAGCCGACGAGGCGAGCCCGAGCGCGGCCTTCAGCGTGTAGCGCTGCAGGTAGGTAACGGTCGAGCCGATCGCCTGAATGCTGTTCTTGTTGCCGGACTGGTCGGACGCGGCGGTGAGCGTGGTTTCTTCGGCGTGGCCCTCGCGGTGCTCAAGCACGCAGGTGACGGTGATTTGGCCATTCTGCTGCCCGGTGCGGTGCCTGTAGCTCAGCCCGTGGCGGGCGAGGATCGGATCGACCGTGCGGGCGATCTCGGCGAAGTCCTCGTGGGCATAGTCGGTTTTGGCGGCGCCGGCTTTGCGGGACTCGAAGCCGACGTGCCGGTTCTTGACGATGACCGGGATCTCGCCCTTGGCCGCCGACAGGGCGGCGGAGAAGGCCATCTTGGCCTCCCGGGCGTCCGTGCGCTCGATCAGGGCCATGAGGCGCTCGACGACCTCAAGCGGGGCGCCAGTGGCGATGGCCTGCGCCAGCATGCCGCTCGGGCTCGTGGCGGCCTTGGGCGCCCGGGTGAGGGAGGTGTCGCGCCGAACGGTGGGCAGCGCGGCGCGCTCGGCGGTCTCGGCGTCGGTGGTCATGGCTTGTCCTTCAGGGGCTTGGAAAGGTCAAGGCCGGCGGTCACGGCCTGAATGGCGGCCAGTGTCGCGAGCAGGGCGAGCGGGCGGTCGGGCGTCACCGCGCGGCGGGCCCGGTCCTCGGCGGCGGTCACGCCGCCACCCGGTGGGCTTCGATACCGGCGAGCTGGGCGTCGAGCGCCGACAGCTTCGCGTGGGTGTCGGCGAGGATCCGGTCGCGCTGTGCGGGGAAGGCGAGGGCCTCTGCGCGGACCGCGGCGGCCTTGGCCTCGGCGTCGACACGCTCGGGGTGGCCCGCCGGGTAGAAGTTCACCCGAGAAAAGGGGCTCGCGGCGTCAGCGGTAAGCTGGATGCGGGGCGAGACGAACCGGGCGAGGGCGGTGTAGGCGCCGCCGATAATGTCGGCCGCGGTGGTGGCACCGTTGACCGTCAGCGTGTTGCAGACCTGCTCGATCTTGACGAACAGGGGCCAGTCTTGACCGGGGCGGCGCACCCGGGAGTAGGCGGTGAGGAGCCGCATCCCCGAGGCCATTTCGGCGCGAAGGAAGCTACGGCGGGCGGTAGGGCTGGTCATCGGCGGCGGCTCCATCAACTCGATGAAGCAATGAAAGCATATCTTTCAAACGGCCGCAAGCGATAAAGAAAGCAAATCTTTCACGTGAAACAATTCGTGCTACCCCTTGCGCACGAGCGCCGCCGTCAGGGCGTGAAAAAGC